>CAZUAW010000053.1:0-10781 GCA_964618535.1 uncultured Thiotrichales bacterium | reverse complement strand
TTCAAAGCGAACTATTTGCGAAGATAGCTATCGAATTTACACTGGCGCATAGAAACCAGTGCATTTATCGATCTGGACACAAGGATAATCCGTAGATAAGTTACAATAATTAATGGCGTCTCTAAAAATAGAAGTGCTACTGAGGGAAATCAGGAATAGTACATTTTTTATGTGAAAATGAGGCGAATACTGGGTGTATTTAACGATTTTTTGCATAAAAAAGGTGCTGTTCATGGTTTTTCTCAGGGGTGCTTACATTTTTTAGAGACGCCCTTAAGGGCTGCGAGAATAGAAGGGATTAGAGTGAAGAAAAAAAATACAAACCAATTAATAAATCCATCACGTTTTATTACGCTGTCTTTGTTGGTGCTTCTAACGCTACCTTTTAGCGTACTTGCCAATGAAGTATTCCTATCAGATCAAGAGAAAAAATTTCTTGCGGCAGAACAGTACTTTAACAAAGGACAGCTGACTAAGTACCGACAAGCAAAGTCGGATTTGACTGACTATCCATTACTTCCCTATCTCGAATACCGTGAAACGCTCCGAAACATCGGAGATCCCAGCAGCATTGAGTCATTTTTCGAAAAGTACCCAGGCAGCTATCTCTCTTCCCGGATCCATAACCAACGGCTGCTTTGGCTGGGTTCGCGACGCCAATGGGATCAATTCCAGCGCATCTATGCTGACGAAAAGAAAGAAAAATTACGCTGCTATGCTGCACGAGCAGATTTGTCTGTTCATGGTCATTCTAAAGCGCGATTAGCGCAAGCTACTAAGCTTTGGTTAACTGGCCAGTCTGTAGACGATGCCTGCGATCCCTTATTTGATATGCTGGCCGCTAAAGGCGTGATTACTGATGAACTGCGGTGGCAAAGAATTGGTTTGGCAATGAATAAAAACAAGCTGTCACTAGCGCGTTACCTATCAAAAAAGCTACCCAAAAAAAGTCAGTCGCAATTCCAGCGTTGGTCGAAAATGCACAAAAGTGCAGAAAAAACTTTAAAAACTGCGCCCAAATGGAAAGATACCACTCGAAACAGGGAAATCATTATTCACGGTATCAAACGCTATAGCCGCGATGAGACGGTCAAAGCGTGGCGACAATGGCACGATCATTTTAAATCTTCTTTTGAATTTACCGATGCCCAGATTAGCGATTTAGAAAGTAATCTGGTTCTGCGTGCCGCATGGCGACATATGCCAGAAGCCTATCACTGGTTTAATTTAATCCCCCACGAGCTACTCAATGAGGAAGCAACAGAATGGCGAGTAAGAACCGCTGCGCGCGCTGGAGATTGGGCAATGGTTGATGAGTCCGTCAGCCAATTACCTGCCGAAAAACGTGGCAAGGAACAATGGCAGTATTGGAAAGCCAGAGCCAATCAGCAGCTTGGAAATGAAAGCATTGCAGATCAGATTTATCAGACTCTTGTAACCAATACGAGCTATTACGGTTTTATGGTCGCAGATATTCTAAATCAGGATTACACCTTCACGAATATACCTGTCGTTGATAAAGATGATTCCAGCCAAGTCAAAGCGCTCGAGAACTCGGCTGCTTTTCAACGCATTAAAGCCTTGTACGATTTAGGCCGAGAGGGAAAAGCCTATGGTGAGTGGAAGTTTGAAATGGATCAGATGCCCCTGCATAAAAAACGAGTAGCAGCGCGATTAGCCCAAAACTGGAACTGGCATTTTACCGCAATTGTCACAACAGCCCAGGCTAAGCATTTTTCTGATCTAGATTTAAGGTTTCCGCTGCTTTACGAGCAACAAGTCAACCGAGAAGCTAAGAAAAGAAAAGTCCGCCCAAGTCTGGTCTATGGGGTAATGCGTAGAGAAAGCGCTTTTAAAGAAACCGCAGTTTCACCAGCAGGCGCGCTTGGGTTAATGCAGGTTATGCCTGCAACCGCCAAACACCTCACACATAAACTGGGCATTAAGCGCCTCACTAAAAAGCAGCTCAAAAAAGCTGGCCACAACATCAAGCTGGGCACCTATTATCTGCGCCGAGTGCTTGATCGTTATGACAACAATGAAATCTTGGCAACTGCCAGTTATAACGCCGGCCCGCATCGCGTTAAAAAATGGTTACCAGAAGAAACTGCACTAGATGCTGATGTTTGGGTAGATACGATTACTTTTGATGAAACACGAAATTACGTCAAAGCCGTTCATTTCTACAGCACTATATTCGACTGGAAATCCAATGGCAGCGTTGGCAGCAGGCTCAAAGACCGCATGACCACAATTGCGCCAGCCTCCCAAGCAACTATGTCAGCAAGGAACTAATTCTCGGTCGCTCCAGGCCTTTAATCCTAGAAAAATCAGTTGAGCACAGAAAAGACGCGTAAGCCATTGGCGTGCATAGTGGAACAGAAAAATCCGTAGTCACCTTGCTGGTGATAAGGAGCTTTTCTGTTTCGCTAGGCGCGTCAATGGCTTGCGTGAACTTCTGTGATTCAACTGATTTTTCTAGGTTAATCAGAGAGGTAATACTCGATCGTAGATACTACTCTTACCTTTTTGATGTGTGGGGTATTATTATCTCGGTCAGAAATGCTGAACCGACCTTGTCGAGCCTGTTTGATCTTACCTAGTACGCTGTTAGAATCACGTGCGAATTTTTCAGCTACTTCGCGCGCATTACGGGTTGCTTCTTCAACCATCTCTGGCTTGATCTCATTGAGGCGATTAAAGAGATACTCTGTTCTGATGCCATAGTCCTGACCAGTAAACAGAATTCCAGACTTTCCTAAATCTGCCAAGTCTTTTTGCGCATTGCGAACTTGCTCTACATTCTGGGTATAAACTGTGATGGTTTGATTCGCCGTATAACGATACTGAATCTGCCCTCCTCCACCATATTGCTGGGCTAATTTATCGGTAATTGCGGGCGGCGCGGCGCTCACTTCAGTTTTTGCAAAACCTGCTTTCTTTAGAAAGGCAGTTATCTTTCGACCATCGCTATCGAGTAGATCGTAAATTTTCTCTAGATCATTGTCAGCTCGATTAAATTGAATTGGCCAAACAGCGACACCAGCCGGGAATTCTCGCTCAGATAAACCCTTTACCGTCACTGTACGCTCATATTCCTTAAACTTGATCAGACTCGACCCGAGCAAGTATCCTAGCGCCACCAATCCTAAGAAAAGAAATAGCCCAGATATAAACGAACCTGTTACTTTTGAATTTTCCATACCTACATCCTCAATAGTTACTACTAAGCCATGAAAACAACTGCTGAACTGAAAAAGCTATTTATTGTTAAAAACTCTTCCATACACGGTAAGGGATTGTATGCTCGCAAGTCCATCAAAACAGGGGCCTATCTCGGTACTTACAATGGCCCAGAAACCGAAGACAATGGCATGCACGTCTTATGGGTTGAAGAAGAAGACGATTATTGGATAGGACGAGACGGTAAAAACTTACTGCGCTATTTGAATCACAGCGAAGATCCTTGCGCCGAATTTGATGGATTTGATTTGTATGCCATTCGAAAAATTCAGCCAAAAGAAGAACTGACGATTCACTATGGCGAAGATTTTGACCCGGATGATCTTGAAGTTTGAATAAGCCGGACTTATTCCAGAACTCGTTTAATCTCGGACCAACCATTTAATTTCCCTTCGAATGATAATGATGCGTGTGCCGGGCTGGTTGAAGGTAGCCCAATCAAGTGTAGGTCTGGATATTTTTTTAGTAATTCTTTTGCGACGTGTTTCTTAAATGCGCTCTCAGACTTGGCGCCGTTAAAAAATATATGCGAGATACTGGGTGCATTACCTAGTAAGCTCAAAAAGTCATTAGCCACTTCAGAGTCCCGATCTATTTTAGCGTCCAGACTACCTTCACGTTGACAGCTTTGGAGTGTATCCCACAATGCGATATTTGATTTTAGCAATGCAGAGTAACGAGATGAGTAACTCGCTTTAATATCTATATCGAACAGCGCCTGAATTATTTTCCAGAAAGCATTTCTGGGGTGTGCGTAATATGCTTGGGCTTGAAGCGATTGAATCCCAGGCATTGAACCGAGAATCAGAACCCGGCATTGTGAATCAACAACCGGTTTAAAACTTGAAAGTTTACTTTCGAGCCGGGTTGATTTGATCTTCACGCAACTTGGTCTCGAAGAAGTCATCGGCATCTTCAAAGGCAACTTTATTACCGACTTTATCAATCATTGGTTGTTCGTAATCGCTCCAACCGCGCATACCTGTTTTTAGAGAAACAGCCTGTTTGAAGCCTAAGTATTGCAGAGTAAATGCTGCCAATACGCTACGATGACCAGAACGGCAAATGACGATCACCTCTTCATCACGTGCTGCGACTAACGCTGGTTCGGTCTCATCGTAATCATATTCACTGGCAGATTCTAGAACGCCGCGTGGCACATTAATCGCCCCATCGATATGCATGGCATCAAATTCAGCAGGCTCGCGCACATCCAGCAACAGCGGTTTATTCGCCGCCTGCAAGCGCTCCTCCAAGTCCCAAGGCATTATTTCTACAACAGATTTTGCTTGCTCTTCTACGAGCTGACTAAAAGATTTCATAACTAAATTTTTTTGAGAGACTAATCGTCAGAAGAAACAGTGGTAGCGCGAAATCCGTGCTCAACCGCTATTACGGCCGCTTCCACACGCGAGTGTACGGAGAGCTTGGTGCTGTTCATGGTTTTCCTCAGTAGTGCTTACATTTTTAGAGACGCCCTTAAGTAGTTTAATTGTTTTCAGGTGGAACGTAGGCCGGATCATTTGGGTTCATGAATACAAACTCTGCGCCTGATTCCAGCTCTAAAAAATCTATCGTCATACCGCGTAGCAGGCTCTCTGATTCTTTATCGACAACAATATCGATACCTTCGCTTACCAGGCTGAAATCTTCACCACCTTTGACCTCATCAAAACCCATGGCATAGTGAAAACTGCCATCAGACTTTGTCTGTACTGCGACACGTAATACCATGCCATTTGCATCAGCTCCGGATACGGAATGCTTAATTCGCTCAGCAGCGACGGGTGTAACTGTAATCATTTGGTAGCCTAAAAGTGTTGGGTCAAAAAGAAGTCTAGCATTTCATATCAATATTGGGGTATTCACACAGTTTTCAAGCGATGCTGGCGCACAAACGACACAAACCTGCTGACCCAGTGATGCTGTTCGCTATCGCGCAAATGCGCATAGTTTGCGAGGAGGTTCTTGTAGATGATTCCATCCTTTTGATGCGTAATCCCACTACCTCGAATAACTTCGTAGGCGTAATCTGTCGAATCAGGAATACCCTCAAGCTGAGAATAATGAAACTCATGCGCGTTAATGATATTGGAACGCTCACCATCAGGCCAAAGACTTGCGCCGGTCTCTTTAAGCTGCATGTAGCCTCGCCCTTGTGGGCGTTGTTGCATGCGCGTTTTGGCTGAGATTACGCCGACGCCTATGGCATGTTTTGAGTGCCATTGAATCTCTTTACTTAGGTATATTAAGCCACCGCATTCCGCATAAGTAGGCATCCCTTGCTCTATTGCCAGTTTAATGGAGTCTCGCATCTGGTGATTAGTTTCGAGTGCTTCCATATGGCGCTCTGGAAACCCACCGCCAAGGAATATTCCATCCACCTTCGGTAGGCGCATATCTTGAATAGGGCTAAATGGGATTAACGTAGCCCCTGCCTGTTTAAAAGCATCGAGATCATCCTGATAATAGAACCCGAACGCAGAATCCATGGCTATGGCAATACGTACTTCAGACTCACCTACCTGGTGTGTTGTTTGCGCTGTCACCGCTGGTCGAGCGTCTTTACCAAGATTAATTAACGCATCGACATCTACCTGCGCAGAAACCACATCACTAAGACGCGCAATTTAGGTCTGTGTAAGTTTCCACTGATTCAATCAGCTTTGCTTCATGCCTCGGGCCACCCACCCGGTTGAGCACAACACCGGCAATTTCGACATCTTGGTCAAAGGCTATATACCCCTGAAGAAGCGCAGCAATACCGCGTGTCATTCCTTGAGTATCTATCACCAAAATGACAGGAGATTTCAGCAACTTAGCCATTGCTGCATTACTATCTACTCCAGACAGATTGACGCCATCATAGAGGCCCTTATTTCCTTCGATAATTTGAATATCGCTGCCAGCAGAGTAACGATTAAAAGTTTCAATCACCTCGCTGTGAGATGAGGTGTAAAAATCCAGATTCAAACAAGGACGCTTAGCAGCTCTACACAACCAAATGGGATCAATAAAATCTGGCCCTTTTTTAAAGGGTTGTACAGATATACCTCGCCTTGCCATAGCGGCACAAAGCCCTAAAGAAACAATAGTTTTACCGGAAGATTTATGAGCCGCAGAGATATATAAACTCATAATTTTAGAACCTGTGAAATGAAAAAGGGCGCACGAATGCGCCCCTTTCCAGGAAAAACTGAACGCTGGATATCAGCTTTTAGCATCCTTTTTGTAATGAGGATCAACAACCGAATCAGCTAGTGACTCGGGTAAGAAAGGTAAAATTTTAATCGCGAAGACCACTGCAGCCAGCGTTACCGCAATACCACCAATCCCCAACAGAATCTCCCAACCACTAGGTGAATATGATGCAACTACGCCGTCATAAAAACTACTAGAAACCTCCATCCCCGGGAACAACACTAGAGGATAAGCTTGTGCACCGATAAGCGTCACATACATCTGTGAGAGTCCGCCAATTATAATCAATACCGAAGCGATGCCGATAATGGTTTTGTTGGCTCCTGTGCTAGGCAGTAATAGCAAAACCAAAGGAATCACACCGCCGATTAAAATCTGTCCTACCCAAAACAATGTGGAGTACAAGCTACCGCCATCATCACCTAACAAGATAAATCGCTCGACACCATGGTGCTCTGTCGCGTATAGATTAGTGAGGTGGAAGACAATGACGAAATACAGAACCGCAGCGGCGAAGACCACAAGCAACTTTCTTAAGCGAATAACAATCGCATCGCCAAGCTCTCTGCCAGTAAACCGGTAAGAACAGAACATCACCAGATTGAAAATCGCCAGGCCATAAGAGAATGACATGATGATGAACATGGGTGCCAATATCGCAGCATCAAACGCCTGACGAGCCACCAGAAATCCAAAAATAGAACCTGTACCAGTGGTGAGAATTAGTCTCCAGATAAACGCTGCAATGCCAGCAGGTTTAGCGTACTTGTTCATTTTCTTTTCCATCATCATCCATAAATAGACTCCGACGATGGCGAAGAAACCATTATACAGAATGATGTTCCAAGCAAAAATTGACTTAAAGTTGTAATAAGTCATGGCAACAATCAATCGGTCAGCACGACCTAGATCGAGTACTAAAACCATTAGTCCGCCAGCAAGCAACGCCAGCGCCAACAATGCAGATAACCTAGAAAGTGGCTTATAGGCAGTTTTATTAAAGACCGAGGATATGGATGCGACATTAAGTGCACCTGATGCGGAAACAATCAGGAACAATGCGAATACATGCGGCATTCCCCAGACGACTTGATTGGTCATTCCCGTAACTACGTGGCCGTGATGCTCCATGTAATAAGCAGAGCCTAAAGCAACCAGAATAACTGCCGCTAAACCCAGAAGAAGCGCCCAATACCCCGTAGAGTTTCCGTCAATTTCAGCAAATCTTACTCTCATAATCCTAGATTCCCTGATACCGAACGCCAGTATTTAATCCGAGGTCGGCACGAATTTGCTTTCCGCCGCCTTGTTTGAGTTTCTGTGCAATATCACTTTCAGCATCATTTAAATCGCCAAAAGTCATCGCTTGATGCCCATCCGCGTTACAGGCTTCAACGCAGGCAGGTGAACCGTCCTCATCGACACGATGAACACACAAAGTACAAGATTCAACCGTACCTTTACCGCGAGGTGCGTAGGACTTTTGGTCAGTGACATCTTCGTGCTCAAATGAACGCGCCTTATAGGGGCAAGCCATCATGCAGTATCGACAACCGATACAGATGTGCTTATCAACCAGCACAATGCCATCGTCACGACGAAATGAAGCACCTGTTGGGCAGACGTCGACGCAAGGTGCTGTTTCACAATGCTGACACATCAGTGGCAGCGAGAATGCGTGGCCGGTTTGTGGATCTTTGACATCCAGCTTACGAATCCATTTAGGATCAGTTTCTGGCTTGCCAGTATCTTTAAGACCATGTTCCTCGTTACAAGCCGTGACGCACTCGCTGCAACCATCACACTTGCTCGTATCGATCAGCATGCCCCAACGAACCTTGTCAGTAACTGCTTGATCAGCAGGTTTTGCTGCTGCTACTCCCATTAGGTGCAAGCCTGGTGCTAAAGCAATACCTGCTCCGGCAACCGCCGTACCCTTTAATAGCGTCCGACGTTTTTGATCTATCTTGTTTGACTCAACTGGAGAAACAGAAATACTAATTTCATTGGCCATGCGCAGTCACCTTAGAACTTGACGTTGTACCATTGGACGCTGTGTCTGCCGCCTTATTCGCGGCGAGTTCCGGCTTATCAGAATGACATTGAAAACAATCAATACTGACAGCAGCATATTTATGACAGGTTGCGCAGAAATGTTCGCTGGTCTTGACACTGGGATAGCTGCCGTCGTCCTTCGCTACAACGTGACAATTAATACATTCTTTGAGGGCGTGTTTTTTCGTACGAATTCCGTCATGCACCGTTTCATCACGCTGATGCAAAATGTAATCCATGTGGTTAATGCGCATATCTTGCGTCGGCCCAACACATTGCTCTGCATTCGCCTTAGGAATAACTGGTAACAATGATCCACCCGCCCAAACAAGCGAAGGAAGAACCATCATTGCCAGAAAAAGTACCTTAAGTGTTGAGTTGAGCATGTTGTTCTACCCGAAGGTCACTCACCCATCGCCATGTCGATATAGCCAGTCGGACAAACATCTGCACAGATATGGCAACCAATGCAACGTGTGTAATCAGTTGCAACATATCGACCTAATGTAGATTCCGCTTTTTTAACGCGGAAAACAGCATCTTGAGGGCAGAAAATAACGCAGTTATCACACTCAAAGCACATGCCACAGCTCATGCAACGCTCAGCTTCTTTAACCGCATTTTCTTCATCAAGAGAAATACTACGCTCCTCGAAATGTCCCAGTACTTCTTCAGAACTGACAGGAATATCGCCACGAAGGATTCTATCTGTATGCTCAAAATGTCCGAGGAACAATTTGTCTGTTTCAATAATCTCATGCTCGGCACGATTCTCGAAATTATGCACAGCGTACGATGCTTCCTCAGTACCCCAATCCGACACATGGTTGTACTCTTCAGGAGACAAACCTGTTTCTTCCAACTTGTCCATCAGGTCGAAGTGATGCTTATCAACTTTGGGACGACGATTCATTTCACCAGCTTTAAACATCTCGTCGATGCCTTGAACAGCGATGGTCGCATGACCAATTGCCGTGGTTAACAAATGTGGGCGAAGAATATCGCCGACAGCAAAATGGTTAGGCTTGCCGACAACTTGATAGTTTTTATCAAACTTTTAAACCAGTCGCACGACCATCATCACCGACAATCACTTCTAGCGGCATGCAGCCATCCAGAATAACAACACCTTCGTGATCCGCATCCACAATTTCATGTGGCTGGGCAAACATTTTATCTTTGGTGAATAACGATGTCAGAGTTGCCGCTGCAGGAGTCGCAGACTCTGTCAATGATGCATCCTGATCCATTGTTGAATCAAGAACCACATCTTCAGGGTTACCAGCGCTTGCGTTAAAACCCAAACGGCGTGCAACAGACACGACGTCGATTGAGGTATCACCACCACCGATGCAGACGATGCTTTTCGCCGTCACTTTCATTCGTCCCTGGTTAAATGCTTTCAAATAAGCCAGTGCGTCAACACAGTTTGGTGCGCCTTCCCAACCATCAACGGGTAAGTCACGACCTTTTTGTAGGCCAATAGACCATACAACCGCATCAAATTCTTTATCAATTTCTTCAACACTGACATCAACACCAACGCGGGTATTCATGCGCGTTTCAACACCTAGATCAATAACGCGCTTAACTTCAGCTTCCAATGTGTCACGTGGAATCCGATAGTTAGGAATGCCATAACGCATCAAGCCACCAAGGTGCTTGTTGTCATCAAACAATGTTACCGCGTGACCGAGTAAACGCAGGTGCTGCGCAGCAGTTACGCCACCAGGACCACCACCGATAACAGCTACTTTCTTACCAGTATCTGCGCCCGGCTCACCATAGGTAAAACCTTCTTCGATTGCGGTATCACCAATGTATTGCTCAACAGAGTTAATACCGACAAATTCTTCAACTTCATTTCGGTTACAGCTATCTTCACAGGGTGCAGGACAAACGCGACCCATCACAGAAGGAAAAGGATTCGCTTCAGTGGCACGACGGAATGCATATTCTTGCATACTGACATCTGCAGGGGGCTTTTCGATACCGCGAACGATATCTAACCAACCACGAATATCATGTCCTGAAGGACAGCCTCCCTGACAAGGAGGTGTACGCTGGACATAAACAGGACATTTATGAGAAGTATCTTCTTTAAAGATTAAGTCGTTTAACCGCTTCCATTCCTGGTCACCATCTTCGTAAAGTCTGAAGGTAAGGTTTTTGGTCATATCTTCTTGGGAAGTCGCCATAATATTTTCCCCGTTTATTTTCCCCGTTTATTTAGCCCGGATATTGCATGAATTACACGAGTTCTCGCTTGTCTATTGATTCCA
>CAZUAW010000052.1:0-10861 GCA_964618535.1 uncultured Thiotrichales bacterium | reverse complement strand
GTTAAATAACAAATCTGCGATTATAGGCATCGTAGGTCTTGGCTATGTGGGACTACCGCTTGCTATTCGTTACGCTGAGTCCGGCTAAATACCGTAGTCCGGCTGAGAACATCATCAAGGCAGATGCATTATAATAAAAGTCTTAGTTATTAGGACTCTTTGACCCTGTGAAAATCGTTTCAACGTACCCGTTAAAATCCTTGTCTCAATGGCTTATTTCTTCTGGTGTGTTACCTGTTACGGCTGTGTGCTTTTGTCTCTCCCATGGGTAGGCGTTGTACTAGCACTTTGCTAATCGCAGGCGTTGATGAGGTTGGTCGTGGGCCATTAGCGGGGCCGGTGGTGTCGGCGGTGGTGATTCTTAACCCTAAGTTACCCATTGAAGGTCTGGCGGATTCTAAGGTTTTGACGGCGAAACGGCGCGAATATCTTTACTGGCAAATCAAAGAACGGGCTTTGTATTTTTCTATTGGTCGGGCTGAGGTCTTTGAGATTGATGAGATCAATATTTTGCAGGCGACGATGCTTTCTATGCAGCGGGCTGTGGCAGGTTTGCCGGTGATCCCTTCCAAAATTTTTGTCGATGGGAATCGTTGTCCTGAACTGCCTTGTGAGGCTGAATCTATCATCAAGGGCGATTCTAAAGTGGCCGAGATTAGCGCCGCTTCAATCCTTGCCAAAGTCACTCGTGATGCTGAAATGGTGCAGCTCCACCAGCACTATCCTGATTATGGTTTTGATTGTCACAAAGGCTATCCCACCAAATTACATCGTGAGCGAATCAAGGTTCACGGTGTGACCAAACATCATAGACGAAGCTTTCGCCCCGTTGCCGAGGTGCTTGCGCGCCAATGAGTGCTTCCTTTGTCCATCTAAATTTACACACTGAGTATTCATTGGTGGATGGGTTGGTGCGGGTTAAACCGCTGATGGAGCAGGTACATTCGCTGGGGATGCCGGCGGTGGCGATGACGGATCAAAGCAATATGTTTACGATGGTCAAGTTTTACAAGGCGGCGCTGGCGAAGGGCATCAAGCCTATTTTTGGTGCGGAAGTTGGGATTGAGGGTAAATCGGATCGTGTGCCGATTATCTACAGAGTACAGCTGCTATGTATTGATAAGGCAGGCTATCTTAATCTGTCGGAAATCATTTCACGGGCTTATCAGCACGGGCAGGGCAGCGGTTCTCCAATGGTCGAACGCGCCTGGCTGGAGGAATTTGGTGAGGGTCTGATCGCGCTGTCTGGTGGTGTTCGGGGCGAGATTGGTCAATTTCTTCTGAGCGACAATCAACCTGCGTTGACTCAATCTGTGCAATTTTGGAAAAACAGCTTCCCTGGGCGATTTTATCTGGAGCTTCAACGCACTAGTCGAGAAGATGAGCAACGCTATACCGAACTCGCCGTAAAGCTGGCGCTGGATGAGTCATTGCCGGTGGTCGCTACCAATGACGTGCGGTTTTTATTGGAATCAGAGTTCTATGCGCACGAAGCTAGAACCTGCATCCGCGATGGCTACGTACTGGCGGATCCCAAACGCCCCAAACGCTATTCTGATTCGCAGTATTTAAAGTCTCCTGAGGAGATGGAGGCGTTATTTTCTGATCTTCCCGAAGCCATTGAAAATACCCTAGAGATCGCCAAGCGCTGCAACGTCGTACTGGAGCTGGGCAAAAATGTACTGCCAGATTTTCCAATTCCTGAGGGGATGACCGAATCTGAGTTCTTTAACGAAGAAGCCCGCAAGGGACTGGAAGAACGGTTGCTGGTATTGCAGCCGATTGATACCACTGAGCATCGTGAAGAAACGTGCAAACCCTATCAAGAGCGGTTGGAAATCGAGCTGGGCGTAATCAATCAAATGGGGTTCCCAGGTTACTTTTTGATTGTTGCTGATTTCATTCAGTGGGCGAAAGACAATGATGTACCGGTAGGGCCAGGCCGAGGATCAGGCGCGGGTTCATTGGTCGCATATGCGTTGAAAATCACCGATCTCGATCCACTCGAATACGATTTATTGTTTGAGCGATTCCTCAACCCTGAGCGGGTTTCGATGCCAGATTTCGATATCGACTTCTGCATGGATAAGCGCGATGACGTCATCAACTACGTCGCCGAGCATTATGGCCGAGAGAAGGTCTCGCAAATCATCACCTACGGCTCGATGGCGGCGAAAGCGGTGGTACGTGATGTCGGCAGAGTGTTGGCGCATCCGTATGGATTTGTTGACCGAATCGCCAAACTGATTCCGTTCGAGATTGGCATCACGCTGGATAAGGCTTTGGTGCAGGAAGAGGAACTACAGAAACTCTACGACACGGACGAAGAAGTCAAAGCGCTGATTGATCTTGCCAAGCAGCTTGAAGGTTTGGCAAGAAATGCTGGCAAACATGCTGGAGGCGTGGTTATTGCGCCTACCAAGCTGACGGATTTCTCCCCGTTGTACTGCGAGCCGGGCGGCGGAAATCTGGTCACCCAGTTTGATAAAGATGATGTGGAAGCGGTGGGGCTGGTCAAATTCGACTTTCTTGGGCTGCGAACGCTGACGATTATCGATTGGGCGGTGAAAGCGATCAATCGCTCAGGGCTCAGAGATGAGCCACTTGATATCAGCCGAATTGTACTCGATGACGCTGAAACTTTTACCTTGCTCAAAGCACAGCAAACGACCGCCATTTTCCAGCTTGAATCTCGCGGCATGAAAGACTTAATCAAACGGCTGCAGCCTGATGATTTTGAAGATATCGTCGCGCTGGTAGCGCTGTTTCGACCAGGGCCGCTGCAATCAGGCATGGTCGATGATTTTATCGAGCGAAAACATGGCCGCTCTAAAGTAGAGTACCCGCACCCTGATCTTGAGCCGATTCTGGAACCAACGTACGGCGTCATCCTGTATCAGGAACAAGTTATGCAGATCGCTCAGGTACTCGCCAATTACAGTCTTGGCGGTGCTGATCTATTACGCCGTGCGATGGGTAAGAAGAAAGTAGAGGAAATGGAGAAGCAGCGCGATATTTTCCTCAAAGGTTCCGCTGAGCGAGGCGTTGAGGCAAAGATCGCCAACTACATCTTTGACCTGATGGAGAAATTCGCAGGTTATGGATTTAACAAATCTCACTCCGCAGCCTATGCGCTACTTTCCTATCAAACCGCCTGGCTAAAAGCGCATTACCCCGCGCCGTTTATGGCTGCCGTGCTATCTGCCGATATGGATAACACCGACAAGGTCGTTACCCTGGTAGATGATTGCCGCAGCATGTCACTGAAAGTTGATGTGCCCGATGTGAATCAATCAAATTATCAGTTTGTGGCGGCAGAAGACAATCAAGGCATAGTCTACGGGCTGGGCGCAATCAAAGGTGTGGGCGAGGGCGCGATTGAATGCATCGTCGATGAGCGCAAGCAGAATGGCAAGTACGCCTCGCTGGATGATCTGTGCTGTCGCATCGACACCCACAAAGCCAACCGCCGCGTGCTCGAAGCGATGATCAAAGGCGGCGCGATGGATTCACTCGGTCATACCCGTGCCAGCTTGCTTGCGTGGTTGCCAGATGCGCTATCCTGTGCCGAGCAACATCAGCGCGATGCTGCCTCAGGGCAAAATGATCTGTTTGGTGGTGCGGTTGCCGTCATTCAGGAATACACGCGTGAAGCCGTGCCCGAGTGGGACGAGCACGAACGTCTGCGCCTGGAGAAAGAAACCCTCGGTTTGTATCTAACAGGGCATCCAATTGAGCGCCATCTTGATGAACTCAAAGTTTTTACGACTTGCCGACTGGGTGAGCTGGAAGTAGATGCAGCGCCACCGCAGAATAAATATCGCAGCAAAGAAAAACCCGTGGTCGTCGCTGGGCTGCTGACAGAAATCCGTACCCGCAATGGTGCGCGCGGACGAATGGGATTCATCACTCTGGATGATCGCTCAGCGCGGGTCGAAGTCGCCATATTTGGCGAAGACTATGAAGCCTACGCGAGTCTCTTAATCAAAGATCATGTGCTGGTGGTTTCCGGGTCATTGGGATTCGATCATTTCTCTGGACAGAACCGAATCCGAGCCACAGAAGTACTCAGTATCGAACAGGCAAGAGGAAAATACGCGCGCTATCTGGAAGTCGTCATCAATCAACAAAAATTAAAAAATGGCGCAACTGGAGAATTGCAGTCGTTACTCAAAAACTTCAATAACGGTCTCTGTCCAGTCATTATGAAATATCAAAATGGCAACGCCAGCGCCAATATCAAGCTGGGTAATGACTGGCTCATTACGCCTACGGATGATTGCTTAAAACAGCTCAGGTCTTTCGCTGGAGAAGATAACGTGGCAATTAAATATTCGTAAGGATGATGCTCAAATCCACCTCCCAACGTCTTGTACTAAGCTGCCTTTTAATTGTTCTGGCACTACTTTCTGTGTCTGGCATTCTTGATGAAAAAGGCGATCAATATACTCAGCAGGGCTTTAAACGCGCACTCATTACGTTTGCAGTGGCGCGGGGGTTAAACGGCGTAATATCAGTGGCGCAGGAGACTGAAGTGTCTTTGCAGCCAGCGGGGGTGGGCGTCACCATTTTACCCGGTCAAATTCTTGATCCGGTGAATGATTTAATAGAGCGTTTTTCCTGGGTGATGTTGGCAAGTAGCACCTCACTAGGGTTACAAAAATTATTTTCTTCGATTGTTAGCTGGCCGATTTTTTCTTATTTACTTTTACTGTGGGTCGCTATTGTTGTTGCGCTAATTTGGTGGCCAAAATATAGCTCAGCTGGCTGGAAAAAATCATTTATTAAATTAACCGCTGTTTTTTTCATAATTCGTTTTCTGGTGCCGGTAATTGCGATATCCAGTGAGACTGTTTATTCGATGTTTTTAGAGCAACGCTACGAAACTTCTCTGCAAGCGTTAAAGACTGCAAAAGAGGAAGTTAGCGAAACACAAAATGTAGCGGAGGATTTATCAGCGTTAGCAGAAAGTTCTTTTTTAGATAAAGCTAAGCGTTTTTATCAGTCGGCTAAAGACGGCGTCAATGTTCGTCAACGCATGCAGGCATTAGGTGATATTGCTGCGAAAACGACGGAACATGCTATCGAACTCATCGTAATATTTATCTTTCAAACAATTTTGTTTCCCCTTTTGTTTTTGTGGCTACTCATTAGAGTGAGTAAAAAATTGCTAACTTGAATTTTTGGCGGAATGAGTACAGGAGCGTGTGAATGAAAATTGTTCAAGCCAGACCTGTTAGAAGGGTGCAGGCGTTATTGTTCATCGAACACTTGGCAGCCCTTCACTGAAGAATCTTGATCCATTTTTAATGCTCGATCATTTCAGTACGGAAAATCCTGATGATTGCATCGCAGGGTTTCCTGATCATCCCCATCGAGGATTTATTACGTTTACCTATATGTTGAATATTTTGGTTGGACATATCAATGAATGTTTTTAAGCGGTTTTAGCATTTGGAAGTATTGCTTGATTTCTTAATGCCTGTAATTTTTCAATTTCTTTTGATCTACTTTTTACATCTTTAATTGCAGATTTTAAAAATCCTTTTAATGATTTTTTTAGATGTCTGGAAACCTTTTTTTCGGGTATTTCTTTCACCACAGAAAAAACAGCCAGTGCATAGGTTAAGTCGTATTGTGAGACAAAGCTTGGGCGTGTCGCTAACCCTGCACTGCAACTGCTACAGCTCGAAGGTGCTGTGGTGGCGCTGTTGGCATACATTAATCCAAAGCCGAGAAATACGCCAAGTAGTTCGGTCACCATTAACCAGTTTTCAGAACCGCCGGGTGGGCTCTCGGTTGCTTGTGAGCCAAGATACTGCGCGAGTATATGCGCGTAGCTGGAAATTAGTGCCTCTGGATTTGCGACCATTTGTGGATCATAGGGAATTGATAAGACTGAACTTTGCGCCTCATTACTTACCTGCGTGGTTTTAATTGTTCGGCTGGGTAATGCGAGTTGATTTAAATCTGGAGGCGTAAACTGGCTGTGATCAACGACGGTACATTGCCAGTGTTGTAAATGCGCGTAGTTCTGGACTTGTGAAAAAATAAGTTCAGCCATACCGGTAACACTGGTTTGCTCGCCTGGAAAGTATTTGTTAGTGGGCGCTACCAGAATTGTCTCGTTAAAGAATATATCGGCATCAAACTGCTGCAATGCCCAGGCGTAAACATCAAATATCCAGCTAATGGATTGTTCTTCGAGAACAGGCTGGGAAGCAAATAGTTTTGAGAGCATCGGGTTCAACCCACCATAGAAAGTGGATGGATTTTAGCCGGAAAGCGTTCGTTGAACCAGTGAATTAAAATATCAAGGTTAGAAGCTTCACTGTGCAGCAAGCTTTAAACTTGTACCTTGTGCTGCGGATAAAGTAGCAGACCAAAACCCACTCCAGGGGTTGATGTCGGCAGCGCCATCTAAAAGGACGTAATCGGTTCCGTTGTATGTCCAGCCTTGATCATGCAGGAGGTTTTCAGTCTGTGCCGTGACAGGTGAACAGCCTGTTGGTGCCTGGCAGGTGCCGGACTGACTTAGTACTCTAATTTGATTCCATTGGCTACGAATGGAATTTGGAAACCCGACCATATTCCAGGTAGTTGCTTGCGTCGTTGCCAGCACCGTATCAAATTCTGTGGGTACGGCCTGGTATTGATCGATGTCGATACTGACCTCTGTGCCCGTCAATTGGATTAGCCAGTAGCCGACACCCATTTCCATGACACCATCAATGCCAGGATTAACATAGGCTGTCGCTTGCGCATCGTAGGAGTAAAGTGCCCAGCTGGAACCGTATTCAGCAGCAGGTAAGTCATCCCCAAGAATTTCTCGAACGGTATTGTTCTCGCCCGGATTGGCTGGCAGGGTGATTTGCTGCCATTGGTTACTCGGTAGCACTTTTCGAGCAATACTTGAATCACATTCCAAGTTGGTTGTAAATCCCGTACGGCGTGCAATGAATGTATCAATATCCAATGCGCCTGAAGCGCTACTGATGTTTCCACTGAGCACACCTAAACGTGCACTGGCGAGTGTTTGTAAATGATTATCCAGTCCTGTAATCATGCTGTTACAAGCTGCGGGGGTTCCATCGATCTCCAGCAGTAGCTCGCCGTCATTGGCATCGTCTGCTGTTGCTGTGCGCCAAGTGAGCGCAATTGTGTGCCAGCCGGGCGTTATGGCTGCGCCATTAAGTTGTGTATCGAATCGTAAACCACGAGGATCAGTCGCGTGTAAACGAGTCCTGAACTGACCCTCTGATTGACTGATGGACAGTGATATTACTGATGAATCATCAGCGTCGTAGGCCGCAAATAACGCTATCGAATTATCGTTACTGAAATTTGCATTATCGAGATATAGATTAAATTGAGCGGAGTATTCGTTGATTGCAGGTGAGAGACGCCCAAGTGTTTTATCTTCAACATAGGCTAGCCCATCTAGCGCCAGACGCAATCCGCAATTTGCTTGAAAATGCTGCGGATCTTCAAGAGCCTGTAGGGTGCCCGATGCGTTTTCAACAGTCGTCCATCGAGCTAAAGAACACGCGAATGATGGTGTAGACAGTAGGCAGAGCAGAGGAAGTAAAACTCGAAATAACACTTTTTGTCTCATGTCATCTCCTCGAATCCATCCGCAAAAATATGATCCAGCGGCGCAGCAGGATTTAGATCGGTACCTTGTACTACCCCCAAGGGTTTGTAATTTGAGTAACCGGGGAAAATTTGCGCCAGATTGGGGTTCCCTTGGCGACGGATAATGACTTCACTCAGGACATCGCGAAAATCAGTGGTTGCCATGATATCTTCTCCCTGGAATAGCGCTTCATTCTCAAGACCGCGCCAGTCACCATAAAACTGTCCGCCATTGACCGCGCCGCCCAGTAGCAACAAGTCTGAGCCATAGCCGTGATCCGTGCCGGTATCCGCATTTTCTGCTAATCGCCGTCCAAATTCTGTTTGAACTACCAATGTCACTCGGTCGAGAAGCCCTGGTGTGGCACCCAAATCGGCCATGAATGCAGCCAGTGATAGTGATAAGGGAGCTGCTTTTTGGGTAGAAAAATAGCCGGTAAAATCTGCATTGTCCTGACCATTGTGCGTATCCCAGCCGCCAAAATCGAGGCTTGCTACACGTAAACCCAAGTCACTATCCTTGACGATCTGAGCGAGCATTTTTAGCTGACTGCCAAGATAGCTCTGAGGATAGACTGCTGCACCTCCTGGGGTGTAATCAGAAAAATCTTTGTCTGCCATAACTTGCAGTGCAGTAACCGCATGAGCACCTGCCTGCTCAAGTGAACTGCTGCCGCCATAGAGCGCAGGTAGTGTCTCTAATGCTCGGTTATCCCAGGCCCAATGGACGTTGCTGAGATTAAAACTCCCAGGATCATCCATGGTGAGTACATAGGGGTCACCCAAGAAGGATGTTGGTGTATAGGATGAGGCCGACAAAGATGGAATTAAAATCGATGCTGGTAAGTTATCCAGTGTGGCGAAATAGCGGGTTAGCCAGCCTTCTGTGGCACCTTTTTGTGCGGCGACGCCTGTTTCAACATAGCCGAGCGCATCAAAGTGGCTTCGCGAAGGCGCGGCAAGGTTGCCCACAGCTCGGACAATGGCGAGCTTGCCATTGTCAAATAATGGTTTCAATGGCGCAGCCGCTGGATGTAGACCAAATTGCCCGTTGAGATTGAGTGCCGCATTCTCCCCGCTGATAGGAATTTGTAGCTGAGGTCTGGCGGCTTCGTAAATTAAGCGATCATTTCCACTCAGTGGCGGGAACAAGCTAAGCCCATCGCAGCCACCGCGTAGCATCATAACAATCAAAATATTGTCGCTATCACCATTCGCAGAGACAGCCAGTTTAAGCCCACTGCCCATGGCAGTTGCTACGCCAGCAGCGCAACAGGTTTTAATAAATTCTCTTCGATTGAGTTTGATCATTGATTGAAACGGGTGCGCTGCCCCTACCTCCGCAAAAATTCTGGTGACATGAGTAACGTGCTAACCATTGCTCGTAGTCCTGATCGCCAGTAATAGGGCCAGCAACCATTGTCACCGTTGTCACAACTGGTATTGGTTAGATCAATGGGAGTATCAATATCCCAATCTGGGGCAGTTTCGGCATCGATCAGTTGTCGATTTGGATGAGTGAGCAGAGCAGCGATACGCGCAGTTTGCTGTGAATCCGGGATGTATCCGAAAACGCGTTCAGACCAAAATACAGCGAGATTATTCGGCGTTGGTGAGCTGATGAGCCCCGCTTGAACGGCATCCAAGGTGTCTTCTACCAATGAAGTAAAGTGTACTGTTGTGTTATTGGCTTCATCCCAGCTGCCAAATACCAGATGATTGATGGCTCGCCAACTCATTGCCAGCGCATTGGTTCCTTGCCAGACAGCTCGTTTGTCTGGAAATCCGTTGGGTGGCCCCCAAGTAAAGGGATGGTGCCCCGTTTGTTGTGAGTAGTATTCAAACTGGTCAGAAGGTAGCCAGTTGTTACCGGTCTCAGATTCAACTTTTAAGGTGTAGTTATGGCCCACTGCGCGCATGGTGCTAACGATGGTTTCAAAGGGCTGTTTAACTTTTTCGCCAAAGGTTGTTTTAAACGCGTCGGACAGTAGGATATGGCGCATCACCTGCTGGAGTTGATCGGCAGCTTGCCACTGGTTTTGAAAAATTGTCGCAGCTGATTCCACCAGCGAATCCGGCGGGTTATCACTGATAAATCGACGGCATAGTTTTTTGCAAATATACCGCGCCGTTCCCGGATGCGCTGCCAGGATGTCAAAGATATCCTGGGCGTCTTTTAAATCAGCTTGGGCGGCTGGTAATGAGACTCCTAACACCTGTTTGCTGCCGTTATCATGGAAGCCGGGGCGATAAGTAAACTCAGCCAAATTGGTTGCACCCGGGTCTAGCCACTCAATAACAAAGGACCACCCCGTCAGAGCACGCGCAACCTCTTTGACATCATTTTCCACAAAGGCTGTTGCAATACCGTTTTGTTTTGGGACTGATGCAGGGTCGGCCGCACCGAGGTAATTATCTGCGCCGAGCGTGTGGAGCTCCATCACCTCACGCGCATAATTTTCATTAGGGCTGTCGCTGGAGCTCACATACTGATCGAGGTAAAAAAGCATCGCCGTACTTTTAGCATTGGCTTCCAGCATCTGACGAAAGTTACCGAGAATATGTGGGCGAATTACATCCCGATCATAGTGAACCCAAACAGAATGAAGAGGATCATCCCAGCCATACACGTTGAAGTGGTTATGCCAGAAGCCAGTTAATACTTCGGCGAGCTGTCGTTTGCTATGTGTGGCGCGCAGAAAAGTCGCGTAGCTAACTTCCTGAGCAGGTCGACGACGTACCCACCAATCATCGTGTCGAGCATATTCAGTCCATAGTTGCGTAAGGGATTTGTTCAGTGTTTGATAGGCTGGTTCATTCTCAAGGCGCTGCTGCATCTGTGTGTCATCAATGCTGTCAGGGCTGAGCTGCTCATCGACATAAGCGGTGAAACGAGCATCATCATTCGCGCCTAGGGAATTAAAATGTTCGATATCTCCAGGCCGTAAGCCAAATCCCATACGATTATAGGCAATGACCATCAGAGGCGGTGGTACCAGTGTGGTCGAAGGAGAGAATGCATCTAAGGGTGTTTGGGAATATAAACTTACGGTTTCTTTTCGCCCACTAGCCGGACGTAGCGGGAGAGGTAAAGCCTCTGGAGGAGGCTCAGCGCTGGGGAAATTGGGAGAGCGATTATTGGTCTGTTGATACCGCTTTTCTTGATGACTTTCTAAACGCACGTTGCCCTCCTGACTTAGCCCGAATATTGCATGAATTACACGAG
>CAZUAW010000051.1:4184-10902 GCA_964618535.1 uncultured Thiotrichales bacterium | reverse complement strand
CGGTAAAAATAAAGGATGCCCCTAAAATATAAGCAGATCGCCAAAGTGTTCCTATATTAATTTCTTTGTTGTTATGTAGCGCGCCAATGCCAAAGAAATTATTTTTCTCGTAGATATCATTCACTCTTGCCATATTGCCGATTACCTCGAGATAACATTTTTGAAACACTTGTTTTTATTCAGGCGGTACACATCAAAATCAGAATCAATTGATGCTACCTCATCAATATGGAATTTCTCTCCTAAGTACACTAGGCAGGCATCCGCAAAGTCCATTGGCAAGTCTGAATATTTAATAGAAAGTTCTTTAATTCTCACCAAGTCCTTGATGTCTATTTGCTCAAGGCTCACGCCACCGGCAATGACCCAGGACAAAAAATCAATTTGGGCATCCAGGCTAAAATCCAGTAAATACAGAGTTTCTGTTAGGGAGGCGGTGGAGGTCAGTAGTTCAGCGGTATTATGTTTAATAAAATCTACACAGGCTGCATGATATTTATCATCTTTATCAAACAGAGCAATTAGTGGCCCTGAATCGATTAAGACTTTTCTCATTGCCTTTTCGCCCGAACCTTCTGTTTGAATAAACCTTTTCGGTTGTGGGATAAATCACTTTTTCCACTGGAATGCTTACCAAACAAATTTTCGCCAAGCTCCCAGGGGCTTGGTTTTTTTAGGTTATTAATGTATTCGCTTACACTTCTGCGCACCAACTCAGATTTACTCAGGCCCATAAGCTTAGCAGCATTCTGAATGTCATTTTCTAATTCTGGGTCGAGTCTGAGTGTGATCATGGTTTTCTATTTTAGATGCGTAATACATGGTGTAATACAATGTCTTGTTTGTCAAAAATATCTGGGCTAGCTGAGAGGTGTATTACGTCTTGGAAGCTTTGATTTTTCTAGGATCATAGAAGAGCTGTCCTACAGTGCATCAATTGCTTCAAACCATTTTTGTGCGATTTTCTCTTCACCCGCAGAGTTTGGGTGAATGCCTTCAACGGTGTCGATACCCACTGTCGCCTCAAAATCTACTGCCTGATCAACCAGAACCACTTTTGATTGAGCCGTGCTGGTCGCAGTTGCAAGTGTGCGAATTTTAGCCTGAAGCTCCGGTAGCTTGGTGTCGTGAATAGAGGGGATCGGTGTTGCCAGCAGGATTGTGACGACTGGGTTTTCAGATCTCAATGTATCTATGATTTCTCCAATTTCAACGATGGTTGAGCCGACCGACTCTGTAGGGAGTTCGTTGATGACGCCTCTCAGCATATCATTGCTTCCAATATGCAAGAGTACGAGATCTGCATCGTATTGAATTTGGAGTGCCGGTAGCACCGATAAAAGGCCATCAGCGGTAATACCAGAATGTCCTTCGTGATCAGGATCGAATGTCTGGTCGAGATAATCTGGAAATTCGGGTGGAGGGTTGTCACCAAACAGAGTGGTATTATTGTTACCAACAAAATCAAAGTTAGATCCAGCATCCAGAAGTTTTTGCCATAATCGGTAACGATACGACTGTAGGCTAACTATGTTTCCTGTCATATCATCCAGCACGCTTAAGCCTTCGGTAATTGAGTCTCCCAGTGGTAATATTTTAATCTCGGCGTCGGGTGTCACCCAGACGCTGATAATTTCTGTGGTCGTTAATTCCCCATCATTTACGGAAAATTCGAGTTCATAGTTTCCTGGGACATTGGAATTAAACTGAATGGATGTGTCGGCAGGATATTCTTGATCTTCAGCTCCAGTTGGCACAAGCAATGTGCTCCAGGCAATCTCCGGAGGCGCAGCAGGTCGTTTTCCGTCATCGGTAAAATCGCAGGAGACTGTTATTGGGTCATCCACAGCTGTTCGCAATGTTGTATCTGGGCAAGTGATAACGGGGGCAGTATTGGTGTTAATCACAGTCAGTGTGATCTCGCTGCTGCTACTGGCATTGCTATCATCCGCGGTGAATTTGAGGAGATACTCGCCTTCAACCGTGGGTGTGAAAGTTGTGCTGGCCTGCTCTCCTAGATCAGTCTCTTCAACGCCATCAGGGTGCTCTAACATCGCCCAGGTGAGATCAATTGAATCACTGGGGACACCATCATCTTCAACAGTGCAACTTACAGTGACTGCTTCGTCTCGCGCGATGGGGTCTTCAATTGAATCGCAGCTAATTATTGGTGGATCATTGATAATAGTGGTGAAGGAAACTTCGGCCGTGGTGGATAATTCACCGTCATCGGCGGTCAGTTTTAGTGTGTAATCTCCAGCGACGGTTGGAATCAATGAAAAAGCGGCTGTAGCCGGTAGTTCAGTTGTTGTAAAACCTTCGGGAGATTTTTCAACATTCCAGCTCAATTGGAGCTCGGTATTGACTTTGCTATCGTCACTGACAAGGCAATTGATTTGCACTTCTGACCCAGCAATGATCGGACTATTTATTGCGTTGCATTCTGTCGTTGGGGCGACGTTGGGTACTGGAGGAATTGACCCGTCGGAGCATCCGAGAAGAAACAATGGCAGTAGGAGTAAGCTGGATAGAAGCTGGAATTTCATAGGAAATTTATTTAAATCAAAGGGATAGCTGCCACACTATCGGATGATAAGTATTTAATCATCAATTTTTTTATAAACTAGGTAATTCGTCTTAGGTTGTTTTACCAGAAGCGTCTTCGGACTTGGGAAACAGCTATGCCAAGTAAGATGATACTCAGAGCAATCAGTGCCTGACTGGAAACAGATTCGTGAAGCAGTAACACGCCCGCCAATAATGCCCAGACTGGAATCAGATAGTTGATCATGGAAAGAAAAGTCGCACCGGCTGAGCGTAGCAATTTGAAATACAGAACCGTTGCCAGGCCGGTTGCAATTAAACCGAGAAACAGAGCTGAGCCAGCGGCAGCAGGCGTAATGTCGGTAAATTTAAAACTGTTCTCAGTGGCACCCGAATTTATAAAACTAAAGGGTAGAGTGAGCAAACTGGCAAAGATAAGTACCATGGTCGAGGTGAGCAGGTCGCTACTTTCAGGTCTGAGCCGGGCGATGATGGTTCCCAGCGCATAGCAAAGCGCGCCACCCAAAACCGCAAATTGAGCCATCAGAGTTTTCCCCGATGAGCCTATTTCAAGCATTGCCGAAGGACCCATCAATACAATAATGCCAATAAACCCGAGTGAAAAGCCAATGGCTCGCCGTTTGGTGAGTTTTTCTTCTGGGAGCAGGAAGTGCGCCATGAGCAGCGTTGCCAGTGGCATCACAGCCATGAGGATGCCGGCGAGGCTGCTGCTGATGGTTTGTTGCCCCCAGGCGATTAAGTAGAAGGGTAAGGCATTACCCACGATAGCCATGACGATAAACCAGAGCACCAGACGAAGATCCAGTACTTTCCAGTTAACCTTGTACCAGAGAGCCGCCACGATGAGCACGATGGCTCCGATCACCAGTCTTGCAGTGACTAGCTGTGCGGGCGGAAAACTCTGTAATGCAATGGTATTGAATAAAAAGGCGCTGCCCCACATAGCCACCAGGGCAAGTAGTAGCGACCAGTCTTTTAGCGAATGCTGTTTCAACTTTTAGTAAGCCGTTAGTGACTAAGAACCCAGGATTAATCCTGAATCCTAAAAGAGTTTATCGAAGATTTTATAACCGGCGATGTAGGTGCCAGCCGCAGAGCCAATAGTCGAAAATAGAAACACCAGCAGCACTTTGGAAACGCGGTTTTTCCACCAGCCCTGCCAGTGCGCGGTATCTGTTTTGAGCTTGCTGAAATCTTCAACCTGAGGCCGACGTAACAGCAGCTCTACACCGCCGGTTACCATGCCCGCGCCTATTGTGGGATTGAGTGAAGTCAGTGGTGCTGCTACAAATGCAGTGAGCACGGTTAACGGGTGCGCCGTGGCGAGTAAAGCGCCGAGCGCCGAGAGCCCACCATTGATGAGCACCCAGTCTTTGACCAGATCCCAGCCTAGATCAGAGCTGCGCGAAAACCCCAATGCAAAACCACTGACCACGATCGCAACGATGACCCACGGAATCCAAGTCCACAATTTTGAGCGAGGCGGCGTCGCTGCCAAAGCTTTAAGCTGTTCGCTAACCACTTCAGAGGAGGGCTGATCCGCCTCAGCTTTTTCAAGATATTGGTCGATGCCCTTGAGGTGGCCCGCGCCGACCACGGCTAATAAGTTCTTTGGTGATGATTCTTGCTGAATTTGGAAGATGCGATTCGCCATGTATTGATCACGTTCATCAATTAATGGCTTGTAAATGTTTTCTGAGGTTTCTGCGAATTCCTGAAAGGTCGATTCCAGCACATCACCTTGTTTGAGCTTTTCAATTTCAGATTCGTCGATCTGTTCTTTGGACACGACACTCGCAATCAGACCACTGAAGATCCCCATTCGCTGCCACCAGGGTACTGATTTGTAGACGCGCTTGAGGGTCGCACCAATTTCTCTGTCGATTAGATGCAAGGAGAGATCGTGCTCATCGGACTTATCGATAGCAACGCGCATTTCCTGACCAGGCTCGATGCCGTATTGATCTGCCATGCGTTGCTGAAAGGCTGCCAAAGCGAGGCTTGCCATAATCATCGGCGCTTTGCCGGATTTGATGACTTTGTACAGATCCATCTTCGCCAGACTTTCGGGATCGATGATGGCTTTATGGCGAGACTCACACAGCTCAATCGCAACGCTGTCGTGGTCACCGCTATCAATCATTCGCTCTACCGCTTCAGCGCTTTGGCGAGAGACATGCGCAGTCCCCAGCAAGGTGATGGTGGAATCGCCGATTTTACGGATGATAATGGGTTGGCTGTTACTCTGATCTTCCATGCAAATTAGGTAAGCTAAAGTTCTGAACAGAGGTTATAGCCTAGTGGCCGCTAAGGCGCAAAGACTAGTCGAATGGTGAGCAATAAAATCTCGTTTATCGGCGAGAAGTATAATCAGGATCACGTTCTAATGCCGATACCTTTGTGCATTAAAAACAGACAGATAGCGTACAAAACCACGATGAAGCCGATAATGATGGAATATGAGGTCAGCAGCGGAATATCGCTGACACCAAGAATCCCATATCTGAATGCATTCACCATATACAAAATCGGGTTTGCCAATGACACTTTTTGCCAGAAATCCGGCAGCATCGAAATAGAGTAAAAAATCCCTCCAAGATAGGTCAGCGGTGTCAGTACAAAGGTTGGGATGATTGAAATATCATCAAAGCTCTGGGCGTACACAGCATTGATAAAGCCAGCCAGTGAAAACAGTGTTGCGGTCAGTACGGCAATGCTGATCACAACCCAGATATTATGGAATACCAGATCAGTAAACAGCCAGGAAACCAGCGTCACTGCAACGCCAACGGCTGCACCACGAGCTACGCCGCCGGTTAAGAATCCCAGTAAAATTACGCTGTTAGGCAGTGGGGATACCAGCATTTCTTCAATACTGTGGGCAAACTTTGCAAAGTAAAAAGAGGACACCACGTTGGCGTAAGAGTTGGTAATGATGCCGAGCATGATCAGTCCAGGAACAATAAATTCCATATAACTAAAGCCATCCATCTCACCAATGCGTGGGCCGATTAAGCCGCCAAAGATGAGAAAGTAGAGGGCTGTGGTGATCGCCGTTGGCAGAATGGTCTGCATCCAGATACGTAGAAACCGGGTGACTTCTTTGACCACTATGGTCTTGAATGCTATCCAGATTGGGTTAGGCATGGCTGCTCTTTGCCTTGTTATCGTTGACCAGAGTGAGGAACAGCTCTTCGAGACGATTATATTTATTTCGTAAACTGGTCACTTCGATATTTTGTTTGTCCAGTTCAGAAAATAGCCGGTTGAGGCTACAGGCTTTTTCCACTTCAATTTCGAGCGTGTAGGGGTCGATTAGAATGACTGCAAAATTTGGAATCGTTGGTTGAGATTGCAAAGGTTTCGCCAGATCTACCACAAAAGTCTCAGTGTTGAGTGTCGCCAGGAGCTTTTTCATCGAGGTGTTACGGACGATTTTCCCTTGATCAATAATGGCGATATTGCGGCAAAGGTTTTCCGCTTCTTCCAGATTGTGGGTGGTGAGAATAATGGTTGTGCCTTTGCGATTGATCTCTTGCAGATAAGCCCACATCGAGCGTCGAATTTCGATGTCTACGCCGGCAGTGGGTTCATCCAGAATCAGCAGGGGTGGTTCGTGCATCATCGCGCGGGCAATCATCAGGCGGCGCTTCATACCACCAGAGAGTCGGCGGGTCTCCTCGTTACGTTTGTCCCAGATACTGAGCTTTTTGAGGTAGTGCTCACTGCGTTCAATGGCAACTTTTTTTGGAATGCCAAAATATCCCGCCTGATTAATCAGAATCTCCTGGACCCGATCAAACTGACTGAAATTAAATTCCTGCGGTACCAATCCGAGCATTTTTTTGGCTACGCCAGGCCGGCTTCCCAAATCATGATCAAAAATCTTAACTGCGCCGGAAGTCTTGTTGATCAGCGTTGCAATGATTCCGATGGTGGTTGATTTACCCGCACCATTTGGCCCCAGTAAAGCGAAAAAATCCCCCCGTTGCACTTCCAGATCGATACCTTTGAGTGCGATAAAGCCGCCTTTGTAGGTTTTATGCAGGTTTTTCAGAGAGAGGGCTGTCGGCATTTTCAGAGGGTATCCAAAGAATTAACGATGTACAATACGCGACAACAAATAATCCCCCAATATTTATGACAAAGAGAC
>CAZUAW010000051.1:0-4084 GCA_964618535.1 uncultured Thiotrichales bacterium | reverse complement strand
ATTTATGACAAAGAGACGAGTAATCATTTTTATCGCCAGTGTTCTCCTACCATTGGTGACGGCTCATGCTGCTACCTCTCGCGACAAAGATTCTGCAACTTACCAGGCAGGCGCAGTAACGCTCATTCCTCAGGCCGGTGGCTATAGCAATATTAACAATTCAACGCTTAAGGCATTGATGGAGCAGGGTGTCATCGTTGTCGATATACGGCGTAAAGAAGAGTGGATACAGACTGGCATTCTACAAGGCAGCAAGACCATTACTTTTTTTGATCAGCATGGACGGGTAAATCCTGATTTTGTCACGGATTTCACTGCGGCAGTAGAGCCCGAGGATGCTGTCATCCTAATTTGCCGCACAGGCAATCGAACTCAGGCTGTGAGTCAGGCCGTTGCGCAACAACTGGGATTCCAAAAAGTGATGAATGTGACAGATGGAATCACTGCATGGATTGCTGAAAACCGGCCTGTTAGCAAATATAGAGACTAGATTAAAGCTGCTAGTCACCCTCAGTTAGGTAATCCAGGTATCTCGCCCATTTTTTGCATTTGCTCTAATAGATTAATTTTCTTGTAGTTACTGCCGGGTTTAAATTTGGAACCATCCAGCTTGGCGTTGCTATTGATGGAGGTAATGGTAATGGTATTTCCATCATTGAGGTTTTTAACTTCCATCGGAACGCCGTTTAAATCTGGCATATTCGCCACGGTGTTGGTTGCTGTGGGGCCACCAAGTTTGGTCGCCTGTTTGGCAAAATTGCGCGACATTACAAACATTTTCTTCATGGTTTGATAGTCTTTGTGCGCTACGCCGCTGGCTTTTATGGTCGCCACGCAGGCTTCCATGGTTTTCTTACCGTCACTCAAAACATCGTGCACTTCGCATTTAACTTTGGAGACTGTTTTCTTTTTACCGGTTGGTTTAATGGTGATCACCGGAGTCGCCGGTTTTTTCAGATTGATACCCATGCGTTCTTCAAGCATCTTTCTCTGGCCTTCCGGCATGTTTTCCAGTTGCGCCATCATTTGAGTACGCACCATATCCATTAAATCTGAGGTCTGTTTGATGGTTTCGCTGTCCATCTCCATGTACTGCTTTTTACCGTCATCTATCATCAACATGCGGCTGGTTTTAGTGTCCATAACCAATCGCATATTGCCTTGAGGGACGGGCATTTGCACACTGCCGTCGTGAATAGAAATCGTGTTGGGGACATCATTGCCAGTAGCATTGAAGGTGACAACAGTGTCTGCGAACGCTGATTGCGAAGCGGCTGCGAGAGCAAAAACAAAACTGAATACGATGGGTCTATACATGAGGCTACTCCGAGTATCATCGAATGTGAATGCTCGTATTATCCCGCACTAACTTGATATGATCCAGAGACCTCTTTAAAACCCACCAAGCATTATGAAAAAACCTCGTAACCGACTCATTTGGGCACTGGTCGTATTGCTGGTTCTACTGGTTGTGCTGGTGGTTCCCTGGGTGATCAATCTCAACCAGAAGGTCGTTGAAAAATTTGAGGGGCATCGCTGGGAGTTGCCGGCGCGGGTGTATGCGCGACCAATGGATTTGTTCAGCGGGATGAAGCTGTCTGCCAGTCAATTTCAGTTTTTGCTCGATTCGCTTCACTATATCCGGGTTAGCGATGTTGAGGATGTCACTGCAGGTAGCTATTTTCAGCAAGATGGTGGTTATTCACTCTGGACAAAAAGTTTTCACTTTCCTGGAGAACGTCAGGCGTCACGCCGGTTAAATCTCTCACTTAAAGATGGCAGGCTTGAATCAATTACGGATACTGAAACGAAAAAATCTGTGCCGCTGTTTCGTATGGAGCCAGTGCGAATTGCGAACATTTACCCCAAACATAACGAAGACCGAGTGTTGTTGAAGCTCGATGATGTCCCTGAGATGCTCCAGCAAACCTTGCTATCTATTGAGGATCAAGATTTCTACAAGCATTGGGGTGTACAACCTAAGTCCATTTTGCGTGCCGGATTGGCAAATATGAAAGCAGGCCGGGCTGTGCAAGGTGGCAGTACACTGACCCAGCAACTGGTGAAAAACTTGTTCCTTAGCAATGAACGTAAGCTGCGGCGCAAGCTCAATGAAGCGGTGATGGCCTTGTTGCTGGAGCGGCGCTACAGCAAGGAAGAAATTCTCGAAGCCTATCTGAATGAAGTGTATATGGGGCAGGATGGCAATCGCAGCATCCATGGCTTTGGACTGGCTGCGCAATTCTATTTTAAGCGTGATTTACGTGAATTGTCGGTGGATCAATTTGCCCTGCTGGTGGGGTTGGTTAAAGGTGCATCCTATTATGAACCGCGTCGCCATCCTGAACGTGCCAAAGAGCGTCGCAATGTAGTGCTCGATGCACTGGCTGCTGAAGACGTGTTGAGTATTGAAGAAACCGGGAAACTCAAGGCGGAACCACTGGGTGTGGTGCAAAAGTCCCCCTCGGGAATCACTGCCTATCCTGCCTTTCTCCAGTTGGTGCGCAAGCAACTACGCCGTGACTATAAGGATGAAGATTTACAAAATGAAGGGTTGGTTATCTTCACAACGTTTGATCCGATGATTCAGGCAACTATCGAGACGCAGATTACTCGTCGGCTGATTGCGATAGAAAAGGATAAGGCGCTAAAGGAAAACAGTCTGCAAACAGCCTTCATCATTGCCTCGGTGGAGCAGGGCGAGGTGCTGGCAGCAACCGGTGGGCGAGATCCTCGTTACGCTGGGTTTAACCGGATTTTAGATATGCAGCGCCCAGTTGGATCGGTGATTAAACCTGCGATCTATCTGACCGCGCTGGCAGAGCCCGTCAATTTTAATTTGCTGACGTTGCTGGATGACAGCGAGCTACTGATTCCACTCTCAACCGGAGACTGGGAACCGCAAAACTACGATCGCGAATATCATGGCGATGTCACTTTGTTGAATGCTCTGGTGCATTCCTACAATGTGCCAACCGTTCGGTTGGGCATGCAGATTGGTGTCCCACAGGTGCTGGCAACGCTCAAACAATTGGGAATTGAACGGCCGCTCAATCCATTTCCATCCTTATTGTTAGGCGCAGCGGAACTCACGCCGATTGATGTCTTGCAGATGTATCAGACCATCGCTGCGGGTGGTTATCGCACTCCGCTGCGTTCTATTCTCGCCGTCAATGACTCACGCGGTGAAACCTTGCAGCGATATCCTCTCGAAGTGGAGCAAGCCGTGCCTGCTAATGCCGATTTTCTGCTGACCTCAATTCTCCATGAAGTTACCGTCAATGGGACTGCCAGAGCGTTGCAATATTTGTTGCCGCCGGAACTGAGTGTGGCAGGGAAGACCGGCACTACCAATGATTTACGTGATAGCTGGTTCGCTGGATTTTCGGGAGAGCATGTGGGTATTGCCTGGGTTGGCAGGGATGATAATCAGCCTACTGGATTGACAGGTTCATCTGGCGCGCTGCGTCTGTGGGCATCAGTTTTCAGCAAATTACAAACACGTTCGTTGCAGCCGTTGCACCCTGATGATGTCGAATGGGCTTTGGCCGATCCAGATTTTGGTGTTCTGACCGATGGTAGCTGCGGTGGATCATGGATTCCGTTTATTCAAGATTCGCCGCGTCCAGAGATGATTGATTGCGATATTCTGATGACGCAGCGAGAGGTGGAGTATTCAGCAGATGAAGTTATCGCGCCTGTTCCAGATGCGCGTGGCTTCGACAAATTGAGAGGCTTGTTTGAAGACCTGTTTTAGCAATGAGATTCTTTGTTGAAGTGGGGCTAAAGTTAAAGTCTCGCGTCCGGTAGTTTTGATCAAACCTCAGGATGCAAAGTTAAAACACCTTGCCAGGATGTGGGACTTCAGTCCCACCACACCCAATCAGCGTTAAACATCATATATCCCATAAAACCTTCCTTGGCGATCAGCCTCATTTAACTTAAGCGGGTTATTCTGAATATACCGATACACCACATCGAAATGCTCCTGATCCCGAATCCCCCGATCATAATAATCCTGAGCCCAGAACCTGCCTTGCTTCTGCATCAAATCATTACTCATCTTCGCGCTACTGCCTTTTAG
>CAZUAW010000050.1:0-10937 GCA_964618535.1 uncultured Thiotrichales bacterium | reverse complement strand
TTAACCGCTGCATAGCGACGATTTGGCCCCATTCCCCAAAGGCTAATCAAAAAGTAGAGCGGAATTAAAGTTGATTCCCAAAAAAAGAAAAACAGAATGGTATCCAACGCCGTAAATATTCCCAGCGTTGCCATTTCAAGCAGTAGCAATAAAGTATAAAACAACCGAACCATCGTACTGATTCGTGTCCACGAAGCCAGAATTACGCCAACAAACAACAGGCTACTCATCGGCAAAAATAGTACAGAAATACCATCAACACCAACGCGATAATTAATATTTAATGTTTCAACCCAGGGATGACGCTCAACGAACTGAAAACCGGAAACACTGGGATCAAATAAAAACACCAAATACAGCGAGATTAATAATCCGGATACGGCTGTCCCCAACGCAATCCACCGAGATAGTCGATCACTCCGAACAATCCACAGCAATCCAACACCCAGCATTAGATTCAAAAACAGTATCGATATCAGTGAAGTTTCACCTATCATTTTGTCACCGCCGGTACTTTTTCAAATTGCGCAAATGTTTCACTCAACTGGTGTAGAGGCTCATCAATTAGTGCCAGCCACGGCTCCGTATAAAATCCAGCACCTAATAAAGTTGCAATCACCAACAATGCGAAGAAAGTCTCTAACCGTGTAGCGGTTTCAACTTGCGATGCTTGACCATCCGCTCGCGGCGCTAAAAATGCGCGCTGAAAAGCCCATAATAGAAACCCGGCTGCGGCAACATTACCCAACGCTGCAGCAATGGTTAATAACGCACCGAAACGATGAATTGCATCTTCGAGCATTAAATGAATCGCATCGAATCCGGGCGTACCCGGCATTCCGACAATAGCTAAACCTGCGATTAAAAATGCTGCACCAATCATTGGAATCCGGTCAAACAGTCCACCGAGATTTTTTAATAACGTGCTGTGAGTCCGCCGATAAACTAGCCCCGTCATAAACATTAATATGGATATTGCCAGGCCAAAATTAATTGCCAGCATCACGCCGCCCTGCATTGAGTCATGCCCCAGCGAAAACAGCGCGAGCATTAAAATACTGGTATGACTGACGACTGCAAAGCTCAATACTCGACGCAAACCGGTTTGCATTAATGCCAATAACGCTGCATAAAAAATGCCCACCGTCGCAATCGCCACCACAAACCAGTGCCACTCAACGACCGCCTCTGGCACCAGTGGAAACATAAAACGCAACATGCCATAAACGCCGACTTTTATGCCGAGCAGAAAAACCGGTGCTATCGCGACGCTGCCGTGTTGCATTAACAATGGCAGCCAGCCATGAACAGGAAATAGCGGCGTGCGAATTGCAAAACCAAAAAACAGCAGTAAAAAAACAATTGAAGCACGGGATGCTGGTAGCGGGGTATGTTTTAGCTCCAATAAGTCAAAACTCCATCGGCCTGTCTCTACAAAATGGTTGTAGCCCAACATGCCACTTGCCAGTAGCAGCAACAACACACTGGCACGACACGACCGTGAATCTATTTTGGCGTTGGAAAAGCACAGCTTCCATGAAGATTTTGGCGTCAAAAGACCGGAGAAAAATTCAACTCCGAACCTTAGGAAAGATCACTGCCAGTGTCACTGTTTTAATTAGAGTTAATCATGCTCCGCTCTGCTGTCAGTCAAGCGTGCAACAAGCCTTCTCACGATGCCAGCGTCTCAAGCAATTTTTTGCGTAATGTGTGTTGATGGCTATCGTCCAGCTGTTTTGCTGTTTCGGTTTCGATGTGCAGAACATCTTCGGCTCGCTCACTCACAGTAGCAATAAAGGCGTGCCGGATATTGATATTTTCTTCAGCCAAAATCCTCACGATATCGACCAGTAGACCCGGCCGGTCTGCGGCTGAAATTTGTAACTCGGTAAATTCTTTGTTTTCGGAATTGGTGAATTTTATATCTGCCGGTGTATCGAAAGATTTTAACTGTCTCGAGCCAAACTTAAATTGCGCAGCATCTACAGCGGATGAATTTAATATGGCGGCGCGCAATTGCTCTGTCATTCTTTGTAAATCTGTTTTTTCACGACAGGGGTTGCCCTCTTGGTCCAGCACATAAAAAATCTGCAGTGCCATGCCGGCACGGGTAGTGAAAATTTCTGCTGCCATGATATTCAATCCTAGCCGCGCAATTTCATTTGAGACTTTCCAGAAAAAATTAGAATGGTCAGCCGTGTAAGTGAGTATCCCTGTGGCACCGCGCTTAGTCGCCTCCCGAATAGAGACAACTACCGAATCCGAAGACTCAATAGTTAACATTTTCTCGGTCTGCCAAACAATGGATTCAGGATCTTGCTTCTGAAAATATTCGGTATCCAGCGTTTCCCACAAATCCAGAATTGTCTGTTCTTGATTGCCTTTTTGTAGCAATGTCTCCAGCGCTTGGCTACTGGTTTCCAACAAATTCTCTGCGCCGGTTAATTCCGCGTCAGCTGCCTGCAAAGCATCCAGAGATGCCCGGTGTAAACGTGCCAATAAACTAGACTTCCAGTCGCTCCAAACTTCTTTACTGGTTCCTTGCATATCACTGACTGTTAGCAAATAGAGGTAATTTAAACGCTCAACAGTTTTAACATTTCCTAGAAACTCATGAATAACATCAGGGTCAGATATATCTTTACGTTGCGACACGGTTGACATGGTTAAATGCTCACTCACCAACCAGCAAATTAATTGAGTATCTGTTTCACCAAGCCCATGACGCTCACAGAATCGAGTCGCATCAACCACACCTAATTCAGAATGATTACCACCTCTACCTTTGGCAATATCATGATAAAGGCAAGCGATATACAGCAGCACAGGATCTCTTAACGCCGCAAATATTTTACTGCACCGCGGAATTTCATCTGCATATTTTTTAACGGATAAACGACGCGCATAGCGCATCACCATAATGGTATGTTCATCCACCGTATAAGCATGATAAAGATCGAATTGCATCAATCCAACCACCGCACCAAATTCCGGTAAATATGCAGCTAAAACACCATAAGTGCTCATGCGTTTAAATTCATGGTAAACGCCTGTTGGCTGACCCAGAATTTGCATGAACAATTGCTGACACCGTGGATCATTACGAAACCCATCATCTATTAAATGTAGATGCGAACGTACTGCTCTAATAGTGGTTGCGCGCACGCCAACCAGATTAGGATTTTGCTGCAAGAGCAAAAAAAGCTCCAGCAATGCGGGAGGATAGTTTTCTATTACTGCCGGATTTTTTATTTCTAGATAGCCGCTACGACTCTGGAATCTTTCATTTAATTCAACCGGCTGCGACAGTATATTTTTTAGCGTGATCTGTTCTTCAAACAATTGCAGCAACATCTCATTGAGCCTTTGAATTTCCGTTGCGCCGCGAAAATACTGTTTCATGAATTGCTCAACAGCGAGATTGCCTGTGGTGTCGTTATACCCAAATGCTGCCGCTGCCGTTTTTTGATGCTGTAATAAAAGCCGATCCTCTTTGCGCCCTACCAGCCGATGCAAACAAAATCTGAGGCGCCAAAGAAAGTCTCGCGCTGAATTTAAAATTTCAAATTCTTCTTCAGTGAGAAAATCAACGCCGATTAAATCTTCGAGCGTCTGCACACCAAAATGGCGCGCGACAATCCAGGAGATAATTTGCGTATCTCGCAGACCGCCAGGACTTTCTTTTAAATTGGGTTCAATACGATAAGCTGTATCACCAAAACGTGAATGTCGTTGCTGCTGCTCCTTAAGTTTCGCTTTGAAAAAATCGTGGCTTGGCCAAAAATCTGGTGCGTTAATGGCTGTTTCAAATTGATCGTAAAGATTTTCTGATCCTGCCAATAATCGCGACTCGAAATAGGTCGTCGCTATGGTTAGATCGCGCGCCCCCTCATCCACACAAGATTCGATACTACGAACGCTGTTACCAAGATCCAGCCTCATGTCCCATAAAAAGGTGAAGAACTCGCCGATTTTTTCACCCCATTGATCTTCAGCATCTGGCTCAAGCAGCACTAAAATATCAATATCTGAACCAGGATGCAGCGCTTCTCTACCGTAACCCCCCACTGCCAATAAAGCACACCCCTCATTGGCTGGTAGATAATGCGCCCACGCGAGTTGAATTAATTTATCCGTGGCATGCGTGAGCGTCTCGATGAGTGTTCTTATAGGACGATTTTCATCAAACCAAACATCTAACTCAGCCTGCACCTCGCTGAGCGAATTGCGGAAATTTTTTGGATTAACTTCCAGGCTTTCGACGGAAGTTAGCCATTGATCGCAAAATTTACTGGTAGATGTCATCTGGGAAAGCTCATGGTTTTGAGATCGAGCAAGCGGCTTTTGGTATGTCGTAAAAGGGGGGGTGCGCGCTCAGTGGAACGTAACTTAGGAATAGAAATTTAATAACTTCGCCATATACAAAGTGATTAATTTTCCGCTCCTAAATAATTTCGCCCTTACGAAGTGTTAATACTTCATAGCCATCATCAGTGACTAGAATTGTATGCTCCCACTGGGCGGATAAACTTCTGTCTTTGGTCACTACCGTCCAGCCATCTGGTAACAGTTTTGAAAAGCGTTTACCTGAGTTCACCATCGGCTCAATTGTAAAGGTCATGCCTGCTCTTAACGGCATACCGGTACCCGCTTTGCCATAGTGTAAAACCTGTGGCTCTTCGTGAAACACTGTACCAATACCATGCCCACAATATTCACGCACCACTGAGAAGCGTTGTTTCTCCACGTGCCGTTGAATGGTGTTGCCAATATCGCCTAGCGTCGCGCCTGGCTGCACCAGTTTTATGCCTTTAATCATGCTTTCACGGGCGACATCAATGAGTCGCGACGCCATCACTTTGGGCTTGCCAACCGCAATCATTACGCTGGTATCGCCGTGATAGCCGTTTTTGATCACTGTCACATCGATATTAATAATATCGCCGTCTTTCAACACCTTGTCGCTGGGAATACCGTGGCAGATCTGATGATTAACCGAGGTGCAAATGGATTTTGGGAATCCTTTATAGTTGAGCGGTGCGGGGATTGCCTGCTGCTCATTCACAATAAAATCATGGCAAATTTTATCGATCTCATCGGTCGAAATACCCGCCACCACTTTGGGCTGAATCATTTCCAGCACTTCAGCGGCAAGCCGCCCAGCAATGCGCATTTTATCGATTTCTTCGGGTGTTTTTATAGATACAGCCATGGGATAAACAATTTTTGGGTGGTTAGGTAATGAAGAGTGGCAGGGAAGCCCCCGACAGTCAAAAATCAACACTAACAACATCCTTATCCCAATGCGTTTAGATACCTGCACCCTAACAGCTTAAACCCTACATATAGTGCATAACTAACCCCATATCCCACATATTATTTAGATTAACTATTGATACTAAAATTTATTAATTCAATGACTTATATATAAAAACTCAATATAGATGAATCAATAACGACACTTAATAACATTTTTCAGTAGTTTATATTGAATAAAACGTTTGTTTGAACTACGCTTATAGCATGCCTCTTAAAACCAAGACTGTGATCATGAACGCTGCGGAAGAGTTGTTTGCCGCAGCAGGCTACAACGCCACTTCTTTGCGCGCGATCACGCAAGCCGCAGACGTAAATCTGGCTGCGGTTAACTACCACTTTGGCGGCAAGCAGGGTTTGCTCGAAGCAATTTACAACCGTCGAATCGCTCCAATGAACACCGCTCGTATAGACTCATTAGAGAAGCTGGAAAAAACTTGGCTTTCTAGCCCAATTCCCCTTGATGATTTGGTGAAATCATTCATCAAGCCCGCTTTAAGCATGAGCAGGAACGAAGACGGAAAACATTTTGTAACATTGCTCGGACGCAGTTATATGGAACCAAACCCTATACTGCAAGAGCAAGTTCGCAGCATGTTCAGCGAAGTATCTGAACGCTTCGCAACATCTTTTGCGCGCACCCTACCGTATCTAAGCAGAGACGAATTATATTGCCGCATGCATTTTATGGTGGGAGTACTCGCCTACTGCATGTCAGGCGCGGACTTGATGCGGATGATCGCATCAAGCCAGTTTTTAGATAACGCCTCCTCTGAGACGCTGATCAATAATTTGGTTGATTTTGTCTGCAACGGAATGGCTGCATCAGGGTCGAATGAAGAATCTATTGAGCCTTCTGGTATTGTCTCTATTGCTTGAAAACAGAACCCGCAATTCAACCAGCAACAGGCTCGGAACGGAGAATGAATTATGAGTATTATTATTTGGGTGATCGCATTAGGCGCGCTACTGGCCGCACTGGCAAGATTCGATTTTCCGATTAAGCAGTGGTTGCTGATTGTCGGCGCAGGATTACTGGCGCTGAATATCACAGGTCAGACGCACATTCTCTGGGCGATTGTTAGCTGGTCACTATTTGGCCTCATTGCCGCTATGATCCTGCTCCCCGATGTTCGTCAAAAATGGTTCACTTTGCCATTACTGAAGAACATTAAAGCTAAATTACCACCAATGTCTGATACCGAACGCACCGCCATCGAAGCAGGGTCTGTCTGGTGGGAAAGTGATCTGTTTGGTGGTAATCCAGATTTCAATAAACTGCTCAATTACCCTGCCCCACAACTTTCAGCAGAAGAACAAGCCTTCATCGACGGGCCCGCAGATGAGCTTTGTCGCCGCATTGATGATTGGCAAATCACCCATGAGCTCAACCGTCTGCCTGAAGATCTCTGGTCATTCATTAAAGAGCAACGCTTCCTCGGCATGATTATTCCCAAGGAATATGGCGGCTTGGGATTCTCCGCATTGGGACATTCATCGGTGATCACCAAAATCGCCAGTCGCAGCACGACAACAGCGGTCACTGTGATGGTTCCCAACTCGTTAGGACCAGCGGAACTGCTCCTGCACTATGGCACTAAAGCGCAAAAAGACCTGTATTTACCACGCCTGGCAGATGGTCGGGAGATTCCCTGTTTTGCACTGACTGGGCCGGATGCTGGTTCTGATGCTGGCGCAATTCCAGACACAGGCATTGTCTGCGCCGGTGTTCATAATGGCAAAGAAGTCCTTGGCTTGTGCTTAAACTGGGAAAAACGCTACATCACGCTCGGTCCAATCGCCACACTACTGGGACTGGCATTTAAAGTTTACGACCCTGATGGTTTGCTTGGCGATGAAGAATCACTCGGTGTCACCTGTGCCTTAATCCCAACCAACACGCTTGGCGTTGAAATTGGTAATCGCCATTACCCGCTCGACTCCGCATTCCAAAATGGCCCTAATTATGGTCATGACGTATTTATTCCGATGGAATGGATTATCGGTGGTCAAGAGCAAATTGGCGAAGGCTGGAAAATGCTGATGGAATCACTCTCTGCCGGACGAGGGATTTCACTACCGGCGCTGAGTGCATCCGGTGGTAAGTTCGCATCCAGAATGACCGGAGCCTATGCCCGAGTCAGAAAACAATTCCGCTTACCTATCGGCAAATTTGAAGGTGTAGAAGAAGCGCTTGCCAGAATCGGCGGCTACACCTATTTAATGGAAGCCTCGCGAACGCTGACCACCACCGCATTAGATATGGGCGAAAAACCCTCCGTGGTTTCTGCCATTATTAAATACCACATGACGGAACTCATGCGCACAGCGATCAATGATTCGATGGATGTACACGGCGGTCGCGGCATTTGCCTTGGCCCTGCCAACTACATTGGTCGAACCTATCAATCTATTCCGATTTCAATCACCGTCGAAGGTGCCAATATTCTCACCCGTACAATGATTATTTTTGGCCAGGGAGCGATGCGCTGCCACCCCTATTTAATCGAAGAAATCGAGGCAGTTAATCATGCCGACAAAGACACTTCACTGAAAACATTTGATGCCGTGTTAATGAAACACCTCGGTTTTAGCGTTAAAAATGCGGCACGAAGTTTTACCTTTGGCTGGTCCAATGGACGACTTGCAGCCACCGCAGGATCAGGCGATGTCACCGACCCTTATTTTAAACAATTGAGCCGCATGTCGAGCGCCTTTGCGATTACCGCAGATCTCGCATTGCTGATCATGGGTGGAGCTTTAAAACGTCGCGAGAAACTATCCGGTCGATTTGCTGATGCACTCAGTCATCTCTATATCAGCTCCGCAATCCTCAAGCATTATCATAACCAGGGGCAGAAGAAAGAAGACCTGCCACTACTGCACTGGAGCATGCAATACTCATTGCATCAAATACAGGTGGCACTGGATGGCGTGATCCGAAACTTTCCACTCAAACCGCTGCGATGGATATTACGCCTGATCGTCTTCCCCACAGGTCAGCGCTATCGTGTACCAGATGATCGGCTTGGACATCGCGTTGCCAGCATCTTGCTTACTCCAGGCGAAACCAGAGATCGCTTAACCGAAGGCGTATTTCAATCAACCGACCCTAACGACCCCGTTGGCGCGGTCGAATACGCGCTCGCCAAAACGCTGGAATCCGAACCTATCGAGAAGCGCTTGCGCAAACAAGGTCAAGCACGTCGTTATGATGAGGATTACGATGTGTGGGTCAAGCAACACGTCGAAACCGGCATTATCGACAATGCAGAGGCAGAGATTTTAATTGAGGCTCAACGCGCCATTCGTCAGGCAATTATGGTCGATGATTTTGAGCAAGATAGCGTAGCTGCGAAAATTCATCAGGACAAAGCCGCTTAGTTGTCGAATTTTGGTCTAAGCTTAAGCTAGAAACAGCTCAACATGAGCAGTAGCAATCCATGAGAAGCAGCAATCATTGTCACTCGACATTCGTCGGATGACAGTTTCGCCAGTCACACTGGTAAAAGAACAGGATATTTGGAGAACTGATAATAATATGTCTCAAGTAATCGACAATAGTCGGATCATCACCGGCTCAAAAATCACCAACATCCTGGATAAACCTGATACCAATTATATGCCAGCAGATGCCATGCGCACGCTGCCGCAAATGTTCGAGACACGCGTCTCAATGACCCCCAATGGCGCGGCTTACCAGCAGTTTGACCCAGACAAAAACCAATGGAAAAAATACACTTGGGAAGATACCGGAAAAGCGGTTAACGCATGGCGACAAACGCTCGCCACAGAAAACCTCGATCCCGGTGACCGAGTCGGCATTCGCCGAGGCAACGGATTTAACTGGGTACTTTTTGATCAAGCTGCGTTATCACTGGGTTTGGTGGTTGTCCCTTTATACGTCGATGATCGCGCTGACAACGTCGCCTACATTGTTGAAAATTCTGATATTAAATTGCTGTATTTACAAGAAAGTGAACAATGGCAATCGATGAGTAACAACCTCAGTCAACTCACAAAAATTATTCGCGTCATCATTGAGGAAGGCGAAGACACTCGCACCTTAAGCCTTGAAGATAATCGCGTCGTCGCTCTGGATGACTGGCTGCAAACCAAAAAAGAAAATCCTACATTGCCTGATATTGATCCTGCGGATTTAGCCACCATTGTTTATACCTCTGGCACCACTGGAAAACCCAAAGGGGTGATGCTGACGCATAATAATTTAACCTCAAATTCGCGTGCTGGCGTAAACCACATTGGTTGTTTTGAAACCGATCGAATGATTTCTTTTTTACCCCTATCGCACACCTTCGAAAGAACGGTGGGTTATTACGTGCAAATCATGGTGGGCTGCGAAGTAGTTTACGCCAGATCCATTTTAGATTTAGGGGAAGATTTACAAAATAAAAAACCCACCATATTAATTTCTGTACCGAGAATTTATGAACGTGTTTACGGAAAAATAAAAGCGCAACTGGAAGAAGGTCCAGATATTAAACGCAAATTATTTGATAAAACAGTGGATGTCGGCTGGGCGCGATTCGAGCATAGCCAAGGCAGAGCAAAATGGCAGCCTAAATTATTGTTATGGCCCATTTTAAATAAAATTGTCGCCTCTAAAGTGCGTGCAAAAATGGGCGGGCGTTTACGCCTTGCCTTGAGTGGCGGTGCGCCACTTCCACCTTCAATATCAAGAATTTTTATTGCGCTGGATATTATGGTTTTACAAGGTTATGGATTAACTGAAAGTAGCCCAATTATTTCTGCCAGCTCACTGGAATTTAATCAACCTTCCAGTATCGGTATGCCACTGCAGGGCGTCGAAGTGTACATCGGTGAAAACGACGAATTACTCGCTCGTGGCCCAAACATTATGAAAGGGTATTGGAAAAATTCAGAGGCAACGGCAGAAGCCATAGATGCAGACGGCTGGCTACACACAGAAGATAAAGCCAAACTGGAAGATGGTTATTTATATATCATTGGGCGGTTAAAAGAGATTATCGTTTTAGCCAATGGTGAAAAAGTCCCACCTGCGGATATGGAAGTCGCCATCGCAGAAGATGCGCTATTTGAGCAAAGCTTGGTGATCGGCGAACAAAAGCCCTGCTTAACCGCTCTAGTGGTGTTAAATCCAAGTATTTGGGAAGAAACCAAAAAACAAAATAATGGTGATTTTGACAATCTCAACAGCCCTGCCGTTGAGAAATTTTTACTAGAACGAATCAGCACTCAAATTCACGCGTTTCCTGGCTATGCAAAAATCAAACGTGTGAAAGCGATGCTTGATCCGTGGACAGTAGAAAATGAGCTAGCCACCCCCACAATGAAACTCCGAAGAATCCGTATAGAAGAGAGATTCTCATCGGAGATTAATGACATGTATCAGGGAAAAATTTAACAATCCTAGCGGGAAATCTCACGCACCTGAGCCGTTTTCGCGACAAAACCAAATAACCCCGATGCAGCGCCCAACCGTTATTTATGGCAGTAAAACCTCCTTTTTGCCTGCATGTGCCGCTCATGTTTCACCACCTCTTTAATTCTCTTACTTTCCTATCAGGAGTAAGAAATCATTCCTATTTTCCACAACTGGATATCGTGCGCTTCATGAG
>CAZUAW010000049.1:6188-10937 GCA_964618535.1 uncultured Thiotrichales bacterium | reverse complement strand
ATCCAGAATAAAAAGAATATTCGGATCACCCTCATTACCACTTTGAGTAAAATAGATTTCTGTATCATCGGCGTGAAGTGGTAATACAGTAAAACTAATCATCCCAAGCATTAGCCGCACAGTGATCCGAGAGAGTTTCTTACTCCGAACGTGGCTGTGGCTATTCGAGAAAAAAAGCGGCCATTGTGTTTTCAATTTAGCTATCAAAATTTTTTGTCCATTTCATTTTAAGGTCTAACAATTGTTCCTACGCCAAGATTATGTACCGCTTTAGCATTGACGGCTTCTAGCTCACTACTGCCTTCAATCCTGAAGACACGGAGCTTAAATGGCGCGGCGTTGCCTTCACCAATACTGGAGCCGGGGAAGGCGATATTTTGCTGTGAAAGTAATGTGGCATTGGTTTGAATCAAGGGGTCGTTTATCGCTCGAATGCCTGCTGGATAGTGGCGTTTTATGGTGAAATTACCGCTTTGCATTCGTTCCAGAGTGGCGACCTCGGTGAGCACTGACTCTACCGCTTGAAAGGTTAATTTTTTGTATTGACTATTGGCTGCAATTCGCTCATCGAGGGTGGTCAGTTTTACTGCTGTCACACCAATTAATGTTAGTGCGGTCACTAATACCAGCCCAACAATAAGGGCAACACCGCGTTCGCGTTGGTGCTTTGGTTGATTAGAATAAATGATAGGACTTTTTCTCATGGGACTTGTTCTGGCAAAGGAATTCGATTTCTCAATGGAATGGTTGTGGAGAAAATACGCGCTTTACAAGGCTCTGTTTCTGGATGTTGTTTACAATAATCCGTTTCTTTGGGGGTTTCTATACCCAGCTCTATTTTGACGCTAATGACTTGCTCCCAAGTATCTTTGTCATTCAGTGTTGTCGCATTAAATAATTCAATAATCTCAGGGGTCACCGTGGTGTTCAGCACCCCATATTGAATTTTCATACTTTGCACGCCTTCTGCGATCGGTTGTCTATTAGCGTTACTACTACCTTTGCAATAAAGTTTGCCACCTTCTATTGAAAAGCTGTTTTCTACAAATTCTCCTGACTTTTTATCACCGCCCAGACAATCCCGGCTATATCCGTCCTGCGCGCCCACCGATGCTGGAAAGAATTTAATGCCTATACGATCAGCCTCAAATTGATTTGGCTGCCCATCAATCAATTGGCTTTGCACATTATCTATGGTGGCGTTGTGGATGAAGGGATCAAAATTATCCACTGCCGGATAGCCTGCTGGTGAGATTCCATATTCTAAAAGCTGAATGGCGATTCTGCCATTTTCCTGCACCAAAGAGAGCGTATCGCGCTCCGAATAGGTTCGCTTACTGCCAATATAAACAGCGCCAACAGCGCCAAGAATTAGCAACCCCAGGATCAGTGATATCAGCAATTCTATCAGCGTAAAACCAGATGCTTTTTTTGAGTACAGGCTATTCACATATCACCTGCAAATACTCATCGAAATTGATTTTTGCGAGAACGCTTGTTGCGATGAAGTGAGCTGACCATTGCCATCTAAATCAGCGGCGGATTCTGTCCAGGCGACTGTGACGGTACAACGCAAACTATTGACTTTATGAACACAAGCCTCGATAGACTCAGCTACCGTGAGATTTCCTCCTGGTAGCGTCTTTGACAGAGGAGGTAATTTTGTCTGTAGCCAATCTGCTGCACATAGGTTTCCGCGATTCAGCCGCAACTCCTCGACTGCTTGATTAAGAATTAAGGTTGCCTGGGTTTTGTAGTAGGCATTACCGGTGTTTTTCATACTAAATGCCTGCAGCTTTGCCAGCCCTAGCAAGGCAATCGCGAGCACTAGCATGGCGATTAGCACTTCGAGTAATGTAAATCCTTTACTACTCGTCATTATCTGCTTTTACCAACGATGCTTTCGATACCGATTTTGTACTGATATGACCGGAACGGTTGACCACAACTTGGCGTGTAAAGCTGGCGTTGACCAGTTCAAAATCCGCTGTTTGCGCCAACGAATCTGGGACGGTAGCGGTACCATCACCTTTAAATATAATTTCTCTCACTCCTGAGACTGCCAGCGCAGCATCGGTGCTGTTAACTGCTTTTAGCAGCTCCCCGCTTGCACACTTGTCACCGGCTTTCACCGCCCAGCCGTCAGACCAATTAGTAGCTGTGGCATTGTTTGAGCAGATGATCACTGAGTCATTACGGGTCACAGCCTCAGAACGCGCAAAGTGGATACTGGATACCAGCCGATTGGTTAGGGTGGTGAGTCGGTTACCTGCCAGCGTTTGTTTCAGGCTTGGCACCGCGACCACCACCAGTATTCCGGCAATAATCAGCGTGACAGATAGCTCTATCATCGTAAAACCACGCGCAGTAGCGACATTCCCGAATAATCGGCTCTGCTGAAGTGCTTGAAATTGAGGCGTTATTTTCTGCAACGGTATCCGACCTATTTACATCTAAATAGGTCAATTTTAACGTAAAGACTGTGATGCCGCTCAAATTTTGACAGCCATCAACACCAATATCTCGCTGTTGATCCCAAAAAATACAGCTTTGGTCGAGAACTTCAGTGACAACCCGACAGTTCAGCCGAAATTCGGATGACGCCATCTACCCAAGCTCTATGCTGACGGCTCAACCTACACAAGGATGTGTCGCGATGAATCAGAGCAACGGGTCAAATATTCAGGGATTTACGATTATTGAGCTGGTCATATCAATGGCGATTGGATTTTCCAGCCTGCATCTTGCTATCGTCTCCGGCGAATCTTTGCTCAGTAATAACCGTCTTACCATTACTGCCAACAGAATCATTCATGACTTATACGTAGCGCGTAGTACCGCCATTATGGAAAATAAACGCATCGTCGTGAGAAAAATAGGCGATGAATGGGGTCAAGGTTGGATGGTTTTTGAAGACTCCAATAACAATGCAACACTGGATTCAAGCGAGAGGTTGCTGCAACAAAGACAAGCGCTTAACAGTGGTTTTACGCTGCGTGGAAATCGTCCCGTGAAAGACTACATTTCCTATAACGGTCGCGGCCTGTCCCGCAAGGTTAGTGGCGGCCTTCAATCGGGCACTCTGTTACTTTGTGATAAAACGCTTGAATCCACGCCTGAACATGCCAGAGCCATTATCCTCGCTTCATCGGGTAGACCCCGAGTCACAAAAGAAACACGTGATTTGAAATCCAGATCTTGTAAATAACAAAACTATCCAGACTTTACCGCATAGCGTGAGTCGATCCACAAATACAATTTATTACTGAATATTGATTTTAATACCGGTACTTTTTCAGCGTAAGAATGGATAATAGAAACCTCTTCTCTTGACAATTTAAACCAGTACATCACCAGGAAGAAATACAGCATAATAAAAACGCCGCCGCCGAGCAGTACCAACCATATATTTAAGGTCATAGTATAAACAACGTACAAAGGAATCAAGAGCACATAGGAAATAGAGAATATCTTTACATACTCTAAATAAGGTAATCGTGTATTTAGAATTCGAGAGACCAATACCTGACAGGCTAACGTAAAACCTATTTGCGTAATCACACTTGCCGCCACCGCACCTGCCAATGAGAAATACTGTATTAATACAATATCCAAAACAACATTCAAAATCGCTGCGACAAAAAGTATTTTAAATATAAAAACCTGCCTATCCATACTCAACAAAACACTCAGCGCCAATGCACTTAACATTGTAAAGCTAGAACAAAACAACAACACCCGTAACGGCATTGCTGCAGGCAGCATTTCCTGACCATATAGCGTTTCAATAATTAACTCAGCAAACACAACACCAAAGGCTATGAAAGGCGAAGCTATAATCACCAGAAATCTCCCAGACTCTTTAAAACGATGCGTTAATATCTCAATACCTTCACCCATGGATTTCGCCATAATCGGCAGCAGGATAAAACTAAAAATACCAGGAACCATAGTAATAACGCTTTCTGCTAATCTGAATCCCACCGTGTAGTAACCTGCATCTGATGAATTAGAAAGCCAGCTAAGAAATAATATCTCGATACCATAATCTAATATAAAGAACAAAAATGCGTTGATTGTTGCGATCTTGACAAAATGATTAATACGATATTTATATTCATCTGAAATATTTTCTTTAGGAGTGGTTATTTTTATCTCATCTTCAGAGCTAATTAATTTTCTGGTGAAATACCATGAGACGATGAAAAACAATAAAGTGATCATCAAATAAGCGGCAATAAATTGAGCAATTCCACCATCAGCAAGTATCACGATAATAACGGTGATTAGATTCAGCGGAGTAACAATAATATTAATAAAAAATATAGATTTAAATGATTCATACCCTTTAATCACACTCAGATAAAATACCTGCATTGCTTTTGGCACAATAGCCAACACAACAGCAAATAGTAGCAATGTGTGTTCTTCATCCATTGCATTACCAAGCAATTGCTTTGCAATTAGCAAAGAAAAAACGATAGCTACCGGTAAAAAAAACATTTGCAAGCGAAATATATACCTAAAGACACTCCGCCCTGATGGCGTCTTTGCGCAGCTTTGCGTTTCTGCGAGAAATTTGATCGCCGCAGTATTTAATCCGCCATTTGCCAAGGTTATTCCAAGCGAAGAAAACCATATCATCAAGCTATAAACGCCTAGATCCTCTGCGCCCAATGCTCTTGAGATGAGTATTGATATAAACAGCCCAATGAAGGACTCCACATAAATAGAGACACCTGAATACAG
>CAZUAW010000049.1:3798-6088 GCA_964618535.1 uncultured Thiotrichales bacterium | reverse complement strand
AATCCACTCACATCAAAAATTATAGATAACCTTACTGTTATGAGAGAAGCTCAAGAACTAAAAATACTGATATCTACGACCATTTTTCCTAATAGAGCAGATATTACACGGTGTGTTTTTGAGAAGAAGCTTGCGGATGAAATGCAGGATCAATGTCAGTTGAATGTCGCTGTACCCGTGCCCTACGTGCCGCCTTTCCTGGCTCCTGAGGGCTATAGCGCTTACCGCTCCTTACCCAAGAAAGATAGCCTTGGTGGCTTGGAAATTTCGCATCCAAGGTATTTTGTAATGCCTAAATTTTTTCGCTCTTTACATGCATTCTTTTGGTTTGGGTCGTTATTCCCGCACTATCGTAAAATATTTAAAACCAACAAACCCGATGCGATTTTAGGTATTTGGGCGTATCCAGATGGGCTTACCAACCTGCTACTCGCTAAGACACACTCAATACCCATTGTTATCGCCTGCCGGGGCAGTGATATCAATCGCCTGATAAAGCTCCCTATTCACAGAAAGCTAATCGCATGGACATTAAAGCGGGCAAACTACATTCTATCTGTTAGTGAAGCCTTGAAAACAGAAATCGTTAAATTGGGGGTTCCGGCAGAAAATGTAATTGTGATCCCCAACGGTGTAGAAACCGAGAAATTTAAGCCCATCAGCCAAGCGCTCGCTCGTAAGCAGTTAAACTTAAATACCTCCGACAAAATAATCGTTACTGTCAGTCGCCTAAGTTACGAGAAAGGCGTCGATGTACTGATCAATGCTATTGCGAAATTATCCGATCACTCAGTCACTTTAGCCCTCGTTGGTGATGGTGCTGAACGAGCTACACTAGAAGCACTGGTTAAGACCCTGGGCGTTGAAGACCGAGTTAAATTTTACGGTAGCATTCCTAATCATGAGATTCCGCTTTGGTTAAATGCTGCCGATGTCTTTGCTTTAGGTAGCCGTACCGAAGGCTGGCCAAACGTTCTAATGGAGGCTCTCTCCTGTGGCACTCCAATTGTTAGTACCAATGTTGGTGGAATCCCAGAAATTATAAATTCCCCAGAACTAGGCATTCTCGTTCCGCCCGAGAACCCATCTGAAATGGCAACATCGCTGCAAACAGCATTGGAGAGATCATGGGATCCTCAACAATTACGTAATCGTGTGAGTAACCGATCATGGCACAACGTAGCTGAGGAAACCTGTCAATTATTAGGTTTAGCCGCGAAACAATCTACCCGTAGGGTAATCGAACAACATTCTTCCACATAGAGATACCGCGAGTTTAACAGGCACAAACTGACAACCTTCCAGCTAATAGTGATACGACTCATAATGAAAAAATCAGCTTTTAATCAGTCATCAATCGTTACCCAAGTGACCATTCCTGTGAGGATAATTCATTGAAGGCACATCCTAAGCTGCCTGCCAAGCTGGTGATCACCGGAGGAAGGCAACGAACGTTCGACCACAATATAGATGAGTGGTCCGGCTATGATCGAGCCATTTCAATTGAAATAACAAACAATCGTGGAGAATTGAATATATCGAAAAGCATTGATTACTTATCTCCCAACGAATGTATGGCAGAAAAAGATGCTTCCATTACGTTTAAGTCTGGATCAATAAACCATGAAGAATTGTGGATTCCAACGCAAACAGAAGTACTTCAATTCGACCCAAAGACCTATCAAACTATTTCAAGAATTTCTCACCCAGCGTTTAACGATGTTCACCACGTTATGGTGTCCAGTCGAAATACTCTGATTGTTACCTCAACTGGATTAGATGCCCTATTTGAGTTTTCAAGGCAAGGGGAGCTATTAAACGAATGGAGCTGCACCGATACACCAGTCTGGGAAAAGTTTAATCAGAAAACAGACTATCGTAGAGTCCTGACAACCAAGCCACATATCAGCCATCCAAATTTCTGCTTTGAATATAAAGGACAGTTTTGGGTTACTCGCATGAAGCAAAAAGACACCTATTGTGTACAAACAGGTGAAAGCATTGCGCTTGGAGAAAGCGAAACGCACGATGGATTTTTAGTCGGAGATAACGCTTATTTCACCCACGTCGAAGCGCATGTTACCAAAGTAGACATGAGAACAAAAAAGGTAGTTAAACGTTATGACCTTAAATCTCAAAATAAATCCAAAAAGTATTTCGGCTGGTGCCGTGCCTTCTATTATATCAACGACGACTACTTTCTAGTCGGCTTCACACGAATTAGACCGAGCAAGTTTCATCAAGGAATGCAGTGGCTCAATGGCAAAATTCGGCCTAAGAATTGGCCCGG
>CAZUAW010000049.1:0-3698 GCA_964618535.1 uncultured Thiotrichales bacterium | reverse complement strand
CGTCAGATGGCAAAACACTTTGATGATGATATGGAATTAAAAAGAATTACTGAGCCAGAGCAGGTAAAAGATTTTATCCATGCCACACAACATATTTACGACAACTCTTGGAAAAAAGGTGTGTTAGGGGCAGCTCCGGCATTTTCAGAAACTGATATTTCGTATATTGAACAGCTAGCTGAAAAAGGCTGGCTGCGCTCATATTTACTGGTAGGAAAGGGGCAACCCATTGCTTACTTTGCTAACTTTGTCTATCAAGATAACTGTTTTCTTGAGGATCTTGGCTATGACAACCGGTTTAAAAGACAGGGACCAGGTTCTGTCATGATATTCTTAGTAATACAGGACATGTATGAGCACAACACACCAAAGATGATGGACTTTGGTTATGGGGATAACGCCTATAAACGTATTTTTTCCAATACCAGCTACACGGCCAATGAGAGCTACATCGTCAAACGTCCCGGAATATCCTGGCTCTTGGTAGTAACCCAGGTTTCATTACGCCGGTTTTATGAAAAAATACATCAAGGGTTAATTTATCTAAATATTGATAAGGCGGTACGAAAATTCATCAAAAACAAACGTAGCCTGGTATCGTTTAATAAAAAACAATCATCGTAAAAGCTCTTACTAATTTCGCATTACATCCAGTCGGTAACTGCCTAATTACCACATAAGCGTGCTGCTAACTATCGGTGCGTCTTCGTTCGCCTTACTAGCACATCCTCTCGAGCCACAGGGTTTTGAAAAACTCTCAATCTCAAATGAAGAGCGTTTTTCAACGACAGCTGCCACGCCAATGCGTAGCGCATACTCCTACCGCCAAACTATTTTTTCTAGGGTTTGCAGCTTACTTTGCAAGAACAGATCAAGTACTGGTACTGGTCGTTTAGGTTGAACTACTTAGTTTAGAACCAGTCGAAATACGAACCCTAACTTTTACTTTTTCAATAACTATTTATGCACATATTGAGCTCAACCATCCGAACGTTTTTGATCTTTACAGTGATTACTTTTAGCTCAACTTGCATGGCTGATGAACCATTAGAAATGTTAAAAGACGTGGTTCGCACCGCCAAATATATTTTTAATTCTGACCCTGACGTTTCATCACCCAAAATAAGAAAATTCGAGTTCGATATAGAAACCACATCCTGGGACGGTAGTGCTATCGGGTTAGATATTAATAAACTGCTTAATGGTTATCGGTCAACTGGAAATTCAAACGCTATTTCATGGGTTATTTCCGACCCTGCCTATGGATCTTCTGTACCCGCTGGCGAAGTAATTGGAGTTGGCGACTCCATTACATTTCAACCAGACAAACCTGGTGTTTGGGGAGTGACTCCGAAAAAAAACGGACGAGCCTTAAGGCATCCTGTTTCAATCAAACTCTATAATTTACCAAAAAAGCATCCCCGATTATTCCTCAATCCAGAAAAAATAGAGAAGCTAAAAGCAAAGGCGAGAGCGAAGACGCCTGCCTGGAAAGAGCTAAAAAGAATAGCGGAATCTCCACAGGGCGGCATGCTATCCAAAGCACTCGTGAGCGTACTGACCGGTGATTCTAAGTACTGTTTTCAAGCAGAAAAAGAAGCCAGTGAAGAGCTTAAAAAATTACAGAAAAAGAAACAATTTGTCGGGAACAACGCTGGTGATCTAGCCACCTACTATGACTGGTGTTATCCACACCTGACTCAAACGCAAAAAAATAAATATGTTCAAGTGTTTAACCAGTGGGGAGATCGTTATATTGAATTAGCCTCAGGTCTTCGTGGGCAAAGGCCGGATACTCCAGGGTTAGGTAACTATTGGCCTAGGTTCACCTATTCGTTTGGCTTGATTGGCTTAGCAACCTATGGCGACAATGATAGAGCCAGCGACTGGATGAATTATTTTCGTCACCAGCGCTGGCCTGTCGAAAAGGGGTTTTTAGATTTCATCGCAAAAGGAGGCGGCTGGCCTGAAGGAATCGTTTACGACGCCATTTCAAATTATAGCCGAATGCAGGTACTTGATGCCTGGAAGATGGCAACCGGTGAAAATCTTTTTAAATCGAGTGAATGGTTTAGTGAGAGATTTGGTAATTTGATGTTACAGCACTGGCCAGGATCAGATGATGAATGGGGAAATAAGTTTCATCCCTATGCGTCCAACGGAGACTATGAACGCGGTCGCGGGACTATGGATAGCTACTGGAAAATTGCTGCCTGGATTTTAGTCGAAGAATTCCCAGAGCTACCACTCAGTCAGCAGCTGCGAAGCTATCTTTCTGCGCCATTTACCGCACAAGCTGATAATTTTATTCAACACGCAGAATTTTTATGGTTCGAACCGGATGGCCCCTCAGCAGAACCGACGATAAAAAGTCATTTTGACCGGTCTCTAGGTAATGTATATCTACGTAGCGGCTGGCCTGACGGAGCAGCTGACCTGGATCAAGCAGTCACTCACATCAACTTTCGCTGCGGTGACTTTTATACCTACCACCAACACCTGGATCAAAATGCCTTTATTTTGTACAAGCACGCACCGCTTGCACTCGATAGTGGAATCTATAGTGGTAATGGGTTATCTCACCATGATAAGAATTATTATATTCGTACAATCGCCCACAATACTCTGGTTGTTTACAATAAAGATGAGGATTTTAGAAATACGCGGCAAAACACTTCGTCAAACGATGGCGGCCAACGGCCGATGAAACCGGCTACTCGTGGGCCAGAGTCACTGGCAGCCTACGAACGCAATAAGAAATACTATGAAACCGGAAATATCCTGGCTTATCGGGATGAAGAAGATTTTTCGTATATTTTAGGTGATGCGACCAAGGCCTATAACAGTGTTCTCTATCATCAATCCTCAGATACAGATTTAAAAAATAATATTGCGAAAATAAAGTTATTTCAGAGAGAATTTCTCTATTTAAGACCTACTCAGGCTAAAACAGATGACTATGTTGTTATCTATGATCGAGTAGCGGTTACAAAACCTGAGTTTAGTGGTGAAAATACAAAGCTACTATTCCACATTCAGAATAAACCCACCATCAACCAACAAGGCCGTATTATTTCTACCGGTGAAGAATTGTTTTCTCGCCCGAATCAGGTCACGTCGGTTAATGGCGACGGAAAACTAGTAATTTTTCCATTATTACCTAAAAACCTGAATGTAAGAGTTGTTGGCGGATTAGGCGAAAAAGCGAATTGGGTTTTCGGCAAAAATTATAACTGGCACTGGGGAGAATACCCAGGAAAGCCAGACACAATGACAAATTACGACGAAGTTCCCTATGGTCTATGGCGGATTGAAGTGGAACCCGGAGATAACAAGCTAGAACATAACTTTCTAACCGTTTTGTTGCCCACACATAAGAATAACGATCAGATTCCAGAAATCACTACCATCACTGAAAACACATTAGAGGGAGTCCATATTAGCGACAAGGACTTAAATAGAGTTGCCTTGTTCCACAAAATGTCTGCTCAGAATAATGCGGTTGATTCTCTCTCATTTACTTATAACCCTACTACAGAAACAACTTCACACCAACTCTTTGGACTGACCCCAGACACTCGCTATGACGTTGTTAAATTGGGCAAAAATCAGGTTAAAATTCTACTAATTCCGGCTGCTAACGGTATCTTTAGCTCCGATAAGCATGGGATTTTAACTTTCACACTCTGAGAGTCTAG
>CAZUAW010000048.1:0-10998 GCA_964618535.1 uncultured Thiotrichales bacterium | reverse complement strand
TGAAAACAATATATTAAGCGAGATTCTCATGAATTCATGCAATATCCGGGCTAGGTGATTGGAGGTAGTTACTCGCCAGCAATCATCATGGATTCAAGTAGCCAGGAACCCGTTTGCGTACTGCCACGGCGATCAACATCGGTGCCAACGGCGACGAGTTTTTGAAACATATCCTTTAGGTTTCCGGCGATGGTAATTTCTTCAACTGGATACTGAATTTCGCCATTTTCTACCCAAAAGCCTGTCGCACCGCGAGAATAGTCACCGGTGACTTGATTGATTCCATGACCAATTAGCTCGGTGACAAATAAACCACTGTGCATTTTTTTCAGCAAGCCTTGAAAGTCATCTTCACCGGAATCGATACTCAGATTACGTACGCCACCGGCATTGCCCGTTGTCTGCATACCGAGCTTTCTGGCTGAATAGCTACCCAGAACAAAGCCCTGCAACACGCCATCGGTAATCCAGTCACGCGCCTGAGTTGCCACACCTTCTGAATCGAAAGCGGAGCTTCCGGCAGCCTGGCGTATATGTGGGGCTTCATGGATGTGAACAAAATCAGGGAAAACTGACTTTTCCAGACTATCCAGCAAGAAACTGGATCGACGATAGATCGCGCCGCCTGATATCGCGCTGATAAAACTACCGAGCAGTCCCTTGCTGATATCCGCAGCAAATAACACGGGTGCCTGGCGAGTACTGAGCTTACGCGCGGATAACCGTCGCAAAGTTCGCTCGGCGGTTTCTTTGCCGACCTGTTCGGCGGAATCGAGCATTTCCGGTAAGCGTGAGCTGGTATAGGCGTAGTCGCGCTGCATACCGCTTTCATCTTCTGCAATCACACTGCAATTAAGGCTGTGACGAGTACCGGTTTTAGTGGCGCTAAAACCGTGGCTGTTGGCATACGCGCTCACACCTTCAAAGGTGTTAACGGATGCGCCTTCAGAATTGGTAATCCGCGAATCAGTCTGTAGCGCGACCGCTTCGCATTGCGTCGCCAGTTCTATCGCCGCTTCGGTGCTCAGATCCCAACGATGGTACAAATCAAGATCGAGAATTTCGGTCGCCATCAGATCGGCATCGGCCAGTCCGGAGCAATCATCCTCAGAGGTGTATTTGGCAATAGAAATTGCCGCTGCCACCGCATCTTGAATCGCTGAAATTGATAAATCAGCAGTGCTTGCAGAGCCTTTTCGCTGGCCCTGATAAACCGTCACGGAGAGACTCTGACCGCGATGATGCTCCAGCGTTTCGACCTCGCCCTTGCGAATATTGACGGAGAGCCCGGTATCAAGGCTGGCACCCGCTGCGGCGCTGGTGGCACCCATCTTTTTGGCTTCTGCCAGCGCGGTTTCCGCTGCTTGTAACACCAACGCACCGTTATCTTGAATGGCAATTTTACTCATGCTGCCACCTCTGTGCCGCCAACGGTCATTTCGTTAATTCTTAAAGTTGGTTGTCCAACACCGACCGGCACGCTTTGCCCCTCTTTACCGCATACCCCGACGCCTTGGTCGAGCTGCAAATCATTACCAATCATTGCGACTCGCGTCAGCACATCCGGACCATTGCCGATCAAAGTTGCTCCCTTAACCGGTGTTGTCACAACACCGTTTTCAATCAAATACGCTTCGGAGGCTGAGAAAACAAATTTGCCAGACGTTATATCCACCTGACCGCCGCCGAAATTGACCGCGTAGAGACCTTTCTCAACCGATGCGATAATTTCACCGGGATCCATATCGCCCGCTCGCATATAGGTATTGGTCATACGTGGCATCGGTAAATGCGCATAAGATTCTCTTCGGCCGTTACCCGTTGGCTCCATACCCATTAATCGAGCATTCATTTTGTCCTGCATGTAGCCAACCAGCACGCCATCTTCAATCAAAGTCGTACATTGTGTTGCGGTGCCTTCATCATCAATATTCAGTGATCCACGCCGATTCGGCATCGCGCCATCATCCACCACTGTGACACCTGAAGCAGCGACTTTTTCGCCCATCATGCCACTAAAAGCAGAGCTGCCTTTGCGATTAAAATCGCCTTCCAGACCATGACCAATCGCTTCATGTAACAGCACGCCAGGCCAACCAGGGCCGAGCACCACATCCATCGTACCCGCTGGAGCGGCAACGGCTTCCAGATTAATCAATGCCTGACGTACAGCTTCGAGCGCATAGCTCTCAGCGCGATTCTCTTCGAGAAAATACGTGTAATTTACCCGACCGCCGCCGCCAGAAGTGCCCTGCTCACGTCGATCACCGTCTTCAGCGATGACATGCACATTGAGCCTCGCCATTGGGCGGATATCCGCAGCCAACGTGCCGTCGCTACCGGCCACCAGAACGACTTCGCTCAATCCGCTGAGGCTGACAATGACTTGTTTGATACGCGGATCCTGTTTTCGAGCGATGGTATCCACCAGCCTCAGCAGGTCGATTTTTTCTTTTTCAGTCAGGCTTTCCAGCGGACTATCAGGCTGGTATAAACGCGCAATGCCCTGCTCACCTGCAAATATCGGCATCGATCCATTTTTGTGGCTTCGCGCAATGGCTCTGGCGCTACCCGCTGCCTCTTCCAACGCAGGCAGGATAATCTGGTCAGAATAGGCAAAACCGGTTTTTTCACCACTAATGGCACGTACGCCAACGCCTTGATCCAGATTAAATGAGCCTTCTTTGATAATGCCATCTTCGAGCATCCAGGATTCGTGCCGACTGGTTTGAAAATATAGATCAGCAGCATCGATGGAAGGCCTCATCAAACCACTGAGAACACGGCTTAAATCATTGGAATCTAACCCTGCTGGTGCCAGAATATTTTCACTGGCTCGTTCGAGAATATCGCTCATAGAAAATTCATGTTGCGTCTTAAAGGCGCGAGTATATCGCCTCTGGCAGCTAATAACCTTAGCAGTCTCTACTAAACTAAAATTTCAGATGAATGAGAACTACCAAGACAAAGAGAAGTCTACTAAGTTGATCTAAAGAACATTTCATTGCGCTACTGCGACAATTAATACTTAGCGAGAATTAACCCAATGCTCTGGAAACGTGAAAAAATTCGATTGCCTTTTCGCATTGGGACGAAAACATTCGCCGAGAGCGCGATAACTGGCATCAATTGCTATCAACACATTTCCAAGCTTTCACCGGCTGCTTCCACCTCAGCGCCAACCCGCGAGCTGAAAAAGTTTGATGTTTCCATCGCACGTTATTCGTCCTGCCCGGTAGAAGCTTCATTGCCAGAAATCAGCCTGATAGACCGTTATTGTCGCTACATTGTTTGCTATTTTCCTCACTACATTACGGATGTTAGCGGCAGTTTTAGCGACTACTTTCAGCACGGCTTCAGCAAGAACTCTAAAAAGAAAATCAAACAAATCAGAAACCGCTGGGCAGCACATAGCGGTGCGGATATTGACTGGAAGGAATATCAGGGCGATGAAATTGAAGCGGCCTTCCTTCCCGCCGCCCGAAAAATATCCTGCGAAACCATGCAGCACAAATTACTCGATCGTGGCTTGGTTGCGGGCGGCAGGCGGGAAGCGATTATTTTGCAAGAGGCGCAAGCCGATCATTCACGCGGCTACTTGCTGTTTGATCGCAACACGCCAGTAGCATTCAGCTACGGCGTGGTAGACGAATCGAAAGTATTGATGCTGGAATATGGTGGTTTTGCGCCAGAGTATCGGCGCTGGTCGGTAGGTACGTTACTCGATCATAGTGTTATTGAGCATGTTTTTTCTGACCCGGACATCGACGTTATAGATTTTGGTGAAGGTGGCGGAGAGTATAAGAAACGGTTTTCAACCCGTCAGCTCGAGGCGGCCAGCATCATTTATTTTCAGCCAACACTGAAAAATATCGCAGTGATGGGGGCGTACTATCTGGTCACCAAAACATCCAATGGGTTGAGATACTTATTACTTAAATCAAACTTATTGGAAAAGGCTAAGCAACTGGCGGGACAAAGTTCAAAATAGATCAGCTAGCCCGAATATTGCAAGAATTCATGAGAATCTCGCTTAAAATATTGTTTTCACAGGGAATTGTTTTGACGCGTCTCGTATCGGTGATTACGGGCAAGTTAAAAGAATTTCCTGTGGAAGCAATAGAAAAGCGAGAACTCGTGTAATTCATGCAATATTTGGGCTAGTAACTAAACTGTTAATGCGCCGATGTTCTAAAGCAGGAAAACGCTCCCGAGTGGAATGCAAATACTCCGTCTCGATGTTTGCGCAAACAACGCCCGCGGTTGTTGATGCCCGTTGCCCGATGATGCCGCCCCAGGGGTCGATAATCATGCTATGCCCATAGGTTGATCTACCATTGACGTGGTAACCACCCTGCCCTGCAGCAACGATATAGCAAAGGTTTTCAATGGCTCTGGCGCGCAGCAGAACTTCCCAATGCGCCTTGCCGGTAATTTCGGTAAATGCAGCGGGTAAAACGATGATTTCTGCTCCCAGGTCAAGTAACTGGCGAAACATCTCGGGAAAACGTAAATCGTAGCAAACCGCCGTACCAATGCGTCCAAAGGGGGTGTCTACAACCACACAATCGTCACCGCTAAAAATGGTGTCAGATTCGGTATATCGCTCATTTGAACCAACCAATTGAACATCAAACAGATGAATTTTATTGTAGTGTGATACCAGCTCACCATCAGGATTAAACAGCAATGAAGCGGCAAATACCCGTTCAGGGTCTGGACTGGTGAGAGGAATGGTTCCACCATTTAGCCAAATACCGTGCTTTTGCGCCTGCTCTGCAAGAAAATCCTGCAATGTGCCCTTGCCTGATTGCTCCATAATTTTGAGCATTTCTGCATCGGTCTCTGCCATCATCGCAAAGTTTTCAGGTAGCGCTACAAACTGTGCGCCCTGATCAACCGCTTCTGCGATAAGTTTTTCAGCCGACAATAAATTGGCTGACATTTGCGGCCCTGAGGCCATCTGAATTGCTGCGAAAATGCTCACTGGTCACGATACGTCCTATTAAGGACTCCTCTTTTTATTTTTTTAAACGCCCGAAAATACAAAGTCTTATAAACAACAATGTAGCAGTTATTCACAAAGTAATCCGAGACTAACTTCAAATATCATGGATGAAATGAGACTAAAATAGCTCGTCACCGCTGTCTGACACATCCTGTGCATAATTTTGCAGCGAATCTATTGCAGGGTTATCCCAGCCGCCAGTAACTGAAAAGTTTCTAACCACTGTTTTATTGAAATCAACCCCCATACTTTCAGCCAGCTTATCTACCAGAAAAACCAATGCACCGGTTTGCGGCCCAGCCAGCAAACCAGCCGCAATAGGTAACGATGATTTAATTTTTGGTGTCACCTCTAATTGTAAATCATGGCGCTGTGAGAGCAAATTGGTTGATCCGGCAATATCGACATCCACCAGGGGACTATCAATGCGCATCTCTTCCATCACCAAATCACCGTCACGCAGATTCAAACCACCGCTCAATGTATCGAAATACAGACCTTCCTCAGACAGATCTTTAAAATTCAGTGTCAGCCGACGAGGCAGGTTATTCAAACTCACCAGACTGATAAGACGACCTAACCCCGGCTCTACATTGTCCAGCTTTCCGCTACTAATACTAAGATCCAGATGACCGGAAGCCGTTGCAAAATCGGGTGAGAAAAATGCGCCAGGCCAGGAGATATTGCCGCTCATTGTTCCAGTTCCACCGCTTAAATCACTATCTACTTGAAGGCTATCAAGCGCATTGCCTGTGTTTGCTGCTGTCAGTTGGATGGCAAAATCTGATTGCGATTGCCCTCCAAACTGGCTCCATTGCCCATTCAAGGTCGCTTGATAGTGGTCATTGTTGATTTTAAGATGCTCAATTCGCATCCCGGACTTGGTTGGGGTTGTCTTTAAATTCAGCGCGCCCCAGGCTCGTTCACCCAAACTGGTTGAATCGATTTCAATATTCATGGCTGGGAAACTGGTTGGAGATAATGCTGCGGTCTGCGGCACAGTTTGAGGGCTTATTGGCGCTTTCTTAGGCCAGCGCAAGTATCGTAACTCGGCCTTCATCTGACGATTAGCATTCCATTCATCGGGAAGATCAAGCTTGCCGGCAAGCTCCTCAGAATCAATCTCAAAATGCCACCTGTCCAAGTGCTTTTCGCCATTCATTTTGGCGTTAGTGACTGCCAGAGAATCACCGAGGAAAAAGCGCCCAACTTCAAGATCAATCTTCCGCAAATCGAAACCACTGTTCGACTCAGGCTGACGAAGTTTTGCGGATAGTGCCAGCCACGGTTGCAATCTCAGTTCCGGCCACTTTCCCACCAGTGCGATGCCCTGCTGAGGCTTTTTGGCAAGCGTGCCACCAGCAAGCTGCAATATTCCTCGCTGTAATTTAAGCGCTTTTGACGAACCAGGGGAATCTGAAACGACTTTATCAAAATCAGCGTCCAGAAAAACTCTATTACCCAGCCATAGTTTTAGATTGGGTTGGTTCGTCAATTCATAAACAAGTGATAATTTCCTGCGAATATTGGCTTGTTTTGCAAATTCGTCGGGTAATTGCAGTGCCATACCACGTAAGTCTGATGACACTTTTAAGCTTAATGGTTTGCCATTATTGCGGTTTTCAGTTGATGGAATTGTCAGCTCGCTTTTCCACAAACTACTGCCCGAAGTGACAATCTCCAGGGGTATTTTCAGCGCTGGCAACAAAGCGGGAGCAGGAAAAACACCCTGACTCTCAATCAAAATATTACGCGCTGTATCTGTACCGATATTGGTCGTAATCTGTCCGCCGCGAAATTTTGCCGTCAGTCCACTGGCGCGATAGCTGCTGATTTTATTGTAGTTATCAAAGGCTAGCACGCCGTTAACCTGTTCAAATTCCAGATTGTTTTGAGGCAGGCCAAGGTGATTATTTTCCATCGTCACATAGCCATGAAAATCAGGCGTTTCCCGCGGTACAATTTTTTTACTCAGAGGCAGTTTTAGCGCCAACTGTAGCTGAGCGTTGCCTTGGCTTTCAACTGAGTCCAGAAAGGCATCCATATTACCAACCAATGGGGACTGACGTAGAAACCCCAGTAAATCGCTAACATCCCCGTGCGCTGATCCATTGATACTTAAACGACTGAGAAATAGGTTTTCTATCACAACTTCGACCGGACCAAGCGCAGCATCGAGTATTTTCCCGTGATTGATATCTGCTTGTAATCGAGCGTTATCAAAGCGTACATTACCGCTGAGGTTACGCGCATCCGGCCAGTCATTGCGGTAGTGAATTTGCGCCGCCTCAACATCAAATTCCGCAACCATACTGGCTTTGTTTGACTGAAAGTCGGAACGACTCAATGCGCCGTGATAACTGACAATGGCATTTTTCGCAGTACCGTCGATTAATGCATGTCTGAGCCAGTTACGGGCTTTCTTACTACGCAGCTTTGCATAGGGGATGTACTTTTTTACTACGCTAGCCTGAATCTGTGGCACGATCATTTCAAGATCCAGATAGGGGGCGTTACCTTTAGCCAAGTCCTGCTTGTCGACGACGAGCTGTAATGTGCCCGTGGAGGAAAAATCCTCATTCGCCAGCTTTAATCGGTCGAGCGAGACTTTGAAATTATCCTCTGATTGCTGCCACGTAATATCAGTCTGCAACGTATCCAGACTGATATCGTGGCCGAAGGTTTTGCGGCTATCAAAGTCGACCACGGCGTTAGAGATTACCGCGTCACCTCCCTGTTGATCGAACGAAATACTGCCAGATACACCACTTGCGCCGGGAACTGACTGAGCGGCTTGCCAACGAAAATCCTCGACACCAGCAGCAAGCCTGTAAGCCGATAACTCGTCATTGGTGGTAGTCGTTTTAAAATCAAAATCGACTAACTCACCCTGAGGATTTGTATCGAGTAATAATTTGGCCCAACGACCTTGATAAGCTGGCGATAGCGCTGCCAGACGTAATAATTCTCCGCTATCCAGCAGATCTATGTGCCCTGACCAGGTACTCTGCGTGATCGCATCCACCGTCCATTCATCAACGGACTTTTGATACGCCAAGCTCAGACCATTCGAAGGCCAATGACGTCTCGCTGTGACAATATCCATTTGGTCAAGGTCAAGCTGCCAGTCATTCAATTTGCCACGCAGGCTGAGGTTGGCTCCAATTTGATCAACAAATTCATAACGCCCCACCGCACCTGAGTTTTCATTACCATCAAAGCGCAAGTGATGAGCATCAAATTCACCGGTCATCACTAGGCCCGTTGATTCAGTCCAGTCACCCCATAATTCAAGATTGAGTTCGCCAGCACTCACCCTCGGTAACGGTTTTGGCAAGGTAAAAGGAATGCCCTTAACGTCGATCGACTCTCCCTTTAAATACACCTCTGTCTGCCATGCCCGCATATCTTCAATGGGACCTTTGGCTTTAGCGATCAGACGAACTTGTTCACCGAGGCTTTGCGGCAGGTTGATATGAGAATCAATGAGCAGAGAGTTGTTGGTGATTTGTAAATCGAGTTGCTCGGCATCAAATTCAAATTTTTGTTTCAGCAGCTGATCATTCCAGAGCAAATGTATATCGCGAAGATTGAGCGTGAGTCCCGCAAGCTTTTGTAGTGAAGCCGTCTGCAATTTAGCATTTTCCGTACGTGCAAATTCGAAGCCTCGAAATAATAACTGACCTTCTTTGGTGCGCACGATTTCAATTTGGCTGCCACGTAGAATTAGACTTTCTGGTACAAAACGCCCTTGCGTGAGGCTCTTCCAAGGATCAATTTTCACCCTGATTCGATCAAATTCTGCTATCGGTTCGCCCTTCTCCAGATCTCCGACAACCACGTTATTGAGTTTGATCAGGGGTTTGACGCCCGCCCAGCTGGCTTCAATATTGCCCAGACTCACAGGGTAGTGGATGATATCTTCCAGTTGCTCGGCGATCACGTCGCTAAACTCATTCGCAAACGGTAGCACCAGTCGCGACAGTGACAGCAGTACTGCCAGCACAATCACAACCTCGGACAGCAAAGCCCAACTCAGGGAAGCACTATGGTTGAGGATCAATTTCATCCTGAACGATTTAGCGAGAGGTCACTATTAAACAGGCACAACATCGAACTGATCTTGATGATACTGAGTTTCAACCTGATATTTGATTGGCAGATCAATGAATTGCTGTAATTCAGCCAGACTTGCAGATTCTTCATCGAGCAGCAAATCCACAATCTCCTGAGATACCAGCAACAATAATTCACTAACATCAAACTGCCGTGCTTCACGTAAAATTTCTCGGAACAATTCATAGCAGGCTGTTTCAGCTGTTTTAACGTAACCCCTGCCCTTACATACGGAACAGGATTCGCAAAGGACGTGTTCCAGACTTTCGCGGGTACGTTTGCGGGTCATTTCCACAAGCCCTAAAGATGACAGCGCGCAAACCTGGCAGCGGGCATGATCTTTATCCAGATATCGCTCTAACGCGCGTAACACATGCTGACGATGCTCTGATTCATTCATGTCGATAAAATCGATGATGATAATACCGCCAAGATTTCTCAGGCGCAGTTGTCTGGCGATAGATTGAGCCGCTTCGAGATTGGTCTTAAAGATCGTTTCTTCGAGATTTCTAGAGCCGACAAAACCACCGGTATTCACATCAATAGTGGTCATTGATTCGGTTTGATCAAACACCAGATGGCCACCAGATTTAAGCATTACCTTGCGTTTTAGTGCCTTGAGAATCTCATCTTCAACATTGTAAAAATCAAATAGTGGACGCTCACCGGAATAATGCTCCAGCCTACCCACCATTTCTGGCACATAAGCCTCGGCAAACTCAAGCACATCGCGGAAAGATTCACCGGAATCAATCTTGACGCCTTCGCAATCACCACCGACCATATCTCTGAGAGTACGTTTTGCCAGAGGTAAATCGGAATACACACAATTACCTGGTTTTGCAGTCTGTTCGCGCTCAATCAACTTAGCCCAGACGCGATCCAGAAATGCCATGTCATGAATCAAATCTTCATCTGGCACACCTTCAGCAGCCGTTCTGAGGATATACCCTTGGGACTTTTCACCGCGTTGATCCTGTACCAGCTGACGTAACCGCTCACGCTCAGCGTTATCTTCAATACGCGTTGAAACACCAATGGAGCCGCCATACGGCATCAGCACCAGATAACGCGACGGAATAGTGACGTGGGTTGTGAGCCGCGCACCTTTAGTGCCAAGCGGATCTTTCACCACCTGAACCAGCAACTTTTGTCCTTCCTGAAGAAGACTGTTGATTGGCAGTGGCTGGTCCAGCTCTGCGCGTTCTTCACGAGTCGCCGGAATCACATCGGAAGCATGCAAAAAAGCAGCGCGATCCAAACCTATTTCGACAAATGCCGCTTCCATCCCGGGTAATACCCGACAGACTTTACCCATGTAAACATTGCCTACAATGCCGCGACTGCGCGTACGTTCAATCGCAACTTCCTGCAGCATACCCGCTTCAACAAACGCAACACGGGTTTCCTGTGGCGTCACATTAATCAGAATCTCAGTACTACTCATTTATTGCACTCCCATGTTGTAGCACCGGTATACCAAAATTCGTTAGCATCGCCGCAGTTTCAAATAGTGGCAGCCCCATAATCGCCGAGTAACTGCCTGTAATTTTTTCTATAAACACCGAACCAATCCCCTGAATAGCATACGCTCCCGCTTTGCCCTGTGGCTCGCCGCTATGCCAATAATTGGCAATTTCAGAATCACTCAGCGAGCGAAAGCTAACTTCTGATGTCACCACTGTGGATGCAGCTTTGTTGCCCATTTGTAGTGCTACGCCGGTGTGTACTAAATGAGAGCGGGCTGAGAGTTTTTTTAGAATTGTCATCGCATCATCAAAATTTTCTGGCTTTCCAATAATTTCCCCATCCAGATCAATACTCGTATCTGAACCGATCACCACTGCATGTTCGTGCAAGGCAGCAACCACAGC
>CAZUAW010000047.1:0-11068 GCA_964618535.1 uncultured Thiotrichales bacterium | reverse complement strand
GCCGATATTACCGAGGCTGGACAACACGGCTTCAACCTCAGATGGAACATAGGTAGCTGGAATATTAATTTCTGGAAACAACGACTGGGATATCGCCAGGCTGGCAAATGATAGAGCGGTTGCGGCTATCAAGATTTGATTAGTAGGTTTCATTAAACAATCCTCCATGATTGTTGATTGGTACTGATAATCCGTATCAGTCCAATTTTTCTTTTTTCTATCAAATCACAATCTGTCGGCTCAATACTATTTGCCTTACATCAAACTTTGCGAAAATTCTGAGTAATTTCGCTCATTTGTGGCAGCCTGTCGTAAATATAGAGAATTCAAAACTTGAGTTCCTAGCGAGACCATCCGATACTTGTGGGCTATAAGAACGACACCGGAAAACTGTTGAACTACCCGCTACTCGATCAAATTGAGTCACCAAAGGATTTGCGCCAACTCACGGAGCAACAACTGCCACAATTGGCGGATGAGTTACGCGAATTCATTCTTGGCTCGGTATCGAAGTCTGGTGGGCATTTAGCGTCGGGGCTGGGCGTGGTAGAGCTGACAATAGCGCTGCATTACATTTACAACACGCCGGATGATCGCTTGGTTTGGGACGTGGGCCATCAATGTTATCCGCATAAGATTCTTACGGGTCGCAAACATCAACTGGCTTCGATTCGCCAAAAAGATGGGCTTGCTGGTTTTCCCAAGCGAGAAGAAAGCGAATTTGATGATTTTGGTGTGGGACATTCGAGCACCTCAATCAGTGCCGCACTGGGGATGGCGATTGCCAGCCATCGCCAGGGAGAACAGCGCAAAGCGGTCGCCATTATTGGTGATGGTGCGATGACTGCGGGAATGGCGTTTGAGGCGCTTAACCATGCGGGAGATTTGCACGAAGACCTGCTGGTTATCCTCAATGATAATGATATGTCGATCTCGCCCAATGTGGGTGGCTTATCGAACTATATGTCGCGGGTTCTTTCCAGCCATCTGTTTACCTCCGTGCGCGAAGAAGGCAAACGAATTCTTAAGCATTTGCCTCCCATCGAAGACTTCGCTCGCAAGGCGGAAGGACATATGAAGGGCATGGTGACGCCCGGCACGTTGTTTGAAGAATTGGGTTTTAACTATATTGGCCCTGTCGATGGACACGATCTCCCCACGCTAACCAAAACACTGCGTAATATTCGTGATTTAAAAGGCCCGATATTGCTGCATGCTATTACACGTAAAGGCAAGGGCTATCACCCAGCTGAACAGGAACCTATTCGTTATCACGGTGTTGGGCAATTTGATCCGATCACTGGCATTACGCCATCGTCAAAACCTGGCAAGAAAACGTACACAGAGGTATTTAGTGACTGGCTGTGCGATCAGGCCATTGCGGACAAACGGCTGCTGGGGATCACGCCTGCGATGCGCGAAGGCTCTGGGCTGGTCGAGTTTTCCCAGCGTTTTCCTGATCGCTATTTTGATGTTGCAATTGCTGAGCAACACGCTGTGACTCTGGCTGCAGGTCTTGCCTGCGACGGCATGAAACCGGTGATCGCTATCTACTCGACCTTTTTGCAACGTGCGTACGATCAGTTGATTCATGATGTCGCGATTCAAAACCTACCGGTGTTGTTTGCGGTTGATCGAGCCGGGCTAGTCGGTCCTGATGGCCCGACCCATGCTGGTAGCTTTGATTTGGCGTATCTGCGCTGTATTCCGAATCTTACTATCATGGCTCCAACCGATGAGCGAGAGTGCCGCCAAATGCTCTCCACCGGCTTCCAGCTGAATAATCCAGCCGTGGTTCGATATCCACGCGGCGCTGGCACAGGCGTCGATGCGGGTCAGGATCTCACCACTTTGGAAGTTGGCAAAGGCACTATCGTTAAGGAAGGTAAAAACATCGCTTTTCTGGTTTTCGGCAGCCCCCTTTCTGAAGCCTTAAAAGCGGCAGAATCTCTGCAAGCGACCGTAGTTAATATGCGCTTCGTTAAGCCGCTCGATGAATCACTGATCAGCACCATAGCTAGTAATCATGACACTATCGTTACGCTCGAAGATGGCGTAATTGCTGGTGGTGCGGGTAGCGCCGTTGCAGAGCTTCTTAATCGAAATAATCTCCAGCTGGCAATTTTACATTTGGGTCTTCCAGACCACTTTCAGGAACATGGCAGCCGCGAAGAGCTACTGGGTGAAGCAGGGCTGCAAGCTAGCGATATTGTTGGTGGGGTACGTCGTCATCTTGACATGAACAGCAACAATTCAAACAATACTCAAACTGGATCGCGTTGGCTCAACACTGCTGAATAAAGCTCGCCAAATAAAAGGCATTCGCGCTCTCTTTCGTTATCCATTATAGTCAGAATCAAACCTTTGCAAGCAACTCAAAAAACTATCAAACTTCTCACTAAACAGGCTCAAGCACCGATCCCAACCCAATACGGAACCTTCCAAACGGTAGCGTATGCGTTCGACGGTGATAACCCGATGCCGCATATCGCACTGATTAACCCTGATACCGATTTTTCTGCTCCGGTGAATCTTCGTGTTCATTCCGAATGTATGACAGGTGATCTATTTGGTAGTTACCGCTGTGAGTGCGGCGAGCAACTCCATTGGTCGATGGACTATATTAGCGAGCATGGTGGTGTAATTATTTATCTGCGCCAAGAAGGTCGAGGTATCGGGCTGATTAATAAATTACATGCCTACACAAAGCAGGACGAAGGGCTAAACACGGCAGAAGCAAATAAAGCACTTGGGTTTGGCTACGATGAGAGAACTTACGAGGATGCAATTACAATTTTGGACGATCTTGGTATAAAAGAAATTCGCTTGCTAACCAATAACCCAAAGAAGATTAAGAGCCTAGATATACCCGGTTTAACCGTGCTGGATAGAATCCCCATAGAAATCCCACCGCGAGAAGAAAACAAAAATTATCTCAAAACCAAGAAAGAATTTTTTGGCCATAAGCTACAGCTTTAGTACTACAACCTACTGCTGATGCTCTCTGCAATAATCGTGCGCAAACTCTAACAACTCTTCGGTCGCACGTTGGCGAAACTTTTGTCTTTGGCGAACAAATGAAAATGGTCGCTCCAGCGGTGGATCTAACGGCACAGCAGCCAATGTCCCAAGCTTTAGCTCCTTAGCAATCGTCACCTTAGAAAGGATCGACACGCCCATCCCTGCTTCTACGGCACCCTTAATGGATTCTGGACTACCTAACTCCAGACACATGCTCAAACAATCTGATTCAGCGCCCTGTGCCACCAGATAATCATGAATAACTTCTCGAGTTCCTGAACCTTCTTCACGACAAATAAAGGAATATTTAAGCAATTCTTTAACATTCACATTATCCATTTTTGCAATAGGATTTGTTGGATGAACAGCAACAATGAGTTGATCCATCAAGCAGCTTTCTACTATAAGATGTTTGTTATTAACTGGCGCTTCTACCACCGCGAGATCTATTACGTTATTTTCGACCATCGAAACAACGCCATCAGTATTTGATACTTTTAAGCTGAGCCGAACATCTGGATACCGTGATTTAAATTTCCCTAACAATGCGGGTAGCATATATTCAGCTACCGTAGTACTAGCGCCCACGGTAAGGGCTGAACTAATATCACCAGTAACTTCTTTAACGCTGCCTTCCATTTCGTTATACAGCACAAAGATACGTTCAGCATAACTTTGTACGGTTTTACCAGCTTCAGTGAGTGTGACTTTATTATGTGTGCGGTCAAACAGACGGGTATTAAAATACTCCTCCAACTGACGCACCTGAAATGTCACGGCAGGCTGCGTCATGTGTAACACTTCAGCCGCTTTTGTGAAGCTTAAGATTTTGGCTACGGTTATGAATACTTGGAGTCTTCTGTCTGCCATCGGTAAAACTCCTTGTAAAGAGATAAATTCAATTTATCAGTATAGCATTAAACACTTATGATTATTAGCATTGGCTTTGATGCGCGCAATAAAAAAGCCGGAATAAATCCGGCTTTTTTACAGAAACTATGATGGAAATATTTTAATCAGCTTCGCCAGCCGAATCAGCCACTTCGCGATCGACCATTTCTACATAAGCCATCGGCGCATTGTCGCCAGTTCTATTGCCACATTTCATTATTCTAAGATAACCGCCGGGACGACTTTGATAGCGAGGACCTAATTCCGTAAACAACTTTGCAACCATTTCTTTATCGCGCATACGAGCGAATGCAAGGCGACGTTTATGTACAGAATCCTCTTTAGCCATCGTGATTAGCGGCTCTGCGACTCTGCGTAATTCTTTTGCTTTAGGCAGCGTGGTTTTAATCAATTCATGACGAAATAAACTATTCGTCATATTTTGAAACATGGCCTTACGGTGGCTGCTGTTTCGATTAAGTTGTCTACCTGATTGACGATGGCGCATTGCAATATACCAAATTGTTTTTGACTAATTCACTCGGTGAAGTAATCGGAATAATTAACTAAATTCTTAATTTATACAAACGATCAGGAAATCTTCTTATCCTGATCCTCCAAACCCGCAGGAGGCCAGTTTTCAAGACGTTGCCCCATTGCCAATCCGTGAGCGCCAAGTACATCTTTGATTTCGGTCAAAGACTTTTTACCCAAGTTTGGAGTTTTAAGTAATTCGACTTCGGTACGCTGTATCAGATCACCGATGTAGTAAATATTCTCAGCCTTGAGGCAGTTAGCTGATCGAACTGTAAGCTCAAGATCATCAACCGGACGCATGAGAATTGGATCAATTTCATTTTCATGCGTTTCAGGCTCAGGTAATTCCTGCTTCTCAAAATCAACAAACACGGCGAGTTGCTGTTGTAAAATACCAGCAGCCACTCTGATAGCTTCTTCGGGATCAATCGCGCCGTTTGTCTCTAGATCAATAATCAATTTATCTAGGTTAGTACTCTGCTCAACCCGTGCATCTTCGACAGAGTACGCAACACGTTGGATAGGTGAAAAACTAGCATCGAGCAGCATGTGGCCAATTTCACGGTTCTCTTCAGAATTACCACGTAATGATGAAGGAACATAACCACGACCTTTCTCAACTTTAATTGAGATATCAATCTCGCCGCCTTTACTCAAGTGAGCGATGACATGCTTGGGATTCACGATTTCAACATCGTGATCACCTTGAATATCACCGGCAGTGACGGTAGCCGGTCCTTTCTTGCTTATTTTCAGTAGCGTCTCATCACGGCTGTGCATGTTGATTGCCACGCCTTTGAGATTCAGTAGAATTTCTACAACGTCTTCCTGAACGTTTGGAATAGTCGTGTATTCGTGCAGCACACCTTCTATCTGCGCTTCAGTAATTGCGCAGCCAGGAATTGAAGATAATAAAATCCGACGTAAAGCGTTTCCGAGCGTGTGGCCGAAACCTCGCTCTAAAGGCTCAAGAACAACACGCGCTTGATTTTCGTTGCTACTTTCTACAACAATCTTGTGGGGACGTAAAAACTCTCTGACCTGGCCGGACATAGTGACAACCTCAAAAATTTAATTACTTAGAGTAGAGTTCCACAACCAGATTTTCGTTAATATCTGGTGGTAATTCACTACGTTCAGGTGTGGCTTTATAGGTTCCTTTCATTGCCTTGACATCAACGTCGACCCAATCTGGAAATCCGTATTGCTCTGCAATGTTCAAAGAATCTTTGATCCTTAATTGGGCTTTTGCCTTTTCGCGGATTTCAACTTCATCACCTGCGCTAACTTGGTAAGAAGCGATGTTGACGATTTGTCCATTCACTTTGATTGCTTTATGACTTACAAGCTGTCTAGCTTCAGAGCGAGTAACACCAAAGCCCATCCGCCAAATAACGTTATCTAGACGATTTTCGAGCAATGACAAAAGATTCTCGCCAGTAGATCCTTTTTGGCCAGCAGCTTTTTTAAAATAATTTCTAAACTGCTTTTCAAGAACACCATAAGTTCTACGTAGCTTTTGCTTTTCACGTAACTGAAGTCCGTATTCCGTTACCTTTATTCGACGCTCACCATGCTGGCCTGGAGGTTTGTCCAGCTTGCACTTAGTATCAATCGCACGAGCACGACTTTTTAGTGAGAGATCAACGCCTTCACGACGGGAAAGTTTACACTTGGGACCGATATATCTAGCCATAATTCTTCTCTACACCCGACGCTTTTTAGGAGGACGACAACCGTTATGCGGAATTGGCGTTACATCGGTAATGCTGGTAATTCTAAAACCTGCTCCATTTAACGCACGTACCGCGGAGTCCCGACCGGGACCTGGTCCCTTGACCTGAACCTGGAGGTTTTTCAAACCATATTCTTTAGCGGCTTCACCAGCAGTCTTTGCGGCAACCTGTGCGGCAAAAGGAGTACTTTTTCTGGAACCACGAAAACCTGATCCACCGGCAGTCGCCCAGGATAGCGCGTTACCCTGATTATCTGTGATGGTTACGATAGTGTTGTTAAAAGAAGCATGCACGTGAGCAATCCCATCTGAGACGCTGCGTCTGTTCTTTTTACGAGTAGTGCCTTTTTTAGCCATAATTTAATAACCTGGATCTATCTTTTAATGAGGCGACGTGGGCCTTTACGCGTACGCGCATTGGTACGTGTACGTTGACCGCGAAGTGGCAAACCACGGCGATGACGTATTCCACGATAACTACCAAGATCCATCAATCGTTTAATATTCATTGAAACTTCACGACGTAAATCACCTTCTACGTCGAACTTTCCAACCTCATCACGCAGCTTAGTCACTTCAGCTTCGCTTAAATCGCGAATCTTAGTGGATGCTGTAACCCCAGCTGAACTACAGATGTTTCTAGCACGGGATCTTCCAATGCCAAAAATTGCTGTTAATGCAATATCTGTATGTTTGTTAACCGGTACGTTAATACCTGCAATACGTGCCATTTACTTACTCTCCAACGAGGCTTGCGCGAAAAAGTGCGCAATTCTATTAATATAGAAGCGAAATATCAAGGTTTAACCTTGACGCTGTTTATGGCGTGGGTCTTTACAGATCACGCGAACGACGCCTTCCCTGCGAACAATCTTGCAATCGCGGCACATTTTCTTAACTGAGGCTCGAACTTTCATCATCTATCTCCAATCTTTAAACATATTTTTGCTAAACTTTTCCTAACGCAATGCGCCAGAACGACCGTACCCTTTCAGGTTAGCTTTTTTCATTAAACCGTCATATTGCTGAGACATCATGTGTGCTTGTGCTTGTGATACAAAATCCATTACAACAACCACGATAATCAACAGTGAAGTACCACCAAAGTAAAAAGGTACATTCCAATTAAGGATTAAAAACTCAGGGAGTAAGCAAACTGAAGTGATGTATATTGCGCCGACTGCAGTGAGCCGAGTCATCACGCCATCAATATAGTTTGCGGTTTGCTTGCCAGGACGAATACCTGGAATAAACGCACCTGATTTTTTTAAATTGTCTGCCGTCTCTCGTGAATTAAAGACCAATGCGGTATAGAAAAAGCAAAAGAAAATAATCGCTGCGGCGTAAAACATAATATAAAGCGGCTGACCAGGAGACATCATCGAAGTTATATCCTGCAACCAGCTCATACCACTGGAGCTTCCAAACCATTGCCCCAGTGTTGCAGGAAACAGAATAATACTGGATGCGAAAATTGGTGGAATAACACCGGCCATATTTAGCTTTAACGGTAAATGACTAGATTGTGCCGCGTAGAGCTTACGACCTTGCTGGCGTTTGGCGTAATTAACCGTTATCCGCCGTTGCCCGCGTTCAACGAAGACAACAAAAAACGTGACCGCTACAGCGAGTACTAAAATCAGAATAACCAGACCAGGAGATAATTCGCCGGTACGGGCTAATTCTAAAGTACCAGCGACTGCAGCGGGCAATCCTGCCACGATACCAGCGAAAATTATGATTGATATTCCGTTACCAAGACCTCGCTCAGTAATTTGCTCACCCAGCCACATCAGGAACAAGGTACCTGTCACTAGTGAAATTACGGTAGTAAATACGAATGGCATACCAGGATTAATCGCAACAGACATTCCACCTACGCTTTGTGTTTGCAAACTCACTGCAACACCGATTGACTGGAAAGTAGCTAGCGCAACAGTAAGGTAGCGCGTGTACTGGGTAATCTTACGACGCCCTGCTTCGCCTTCCTTTTTAATCTGCTCGAAAGTCGGAACTACAACTGTTAAGAGTTGCATGATGATCGATGCCGAAATGTACGGCATGATACCCAATGCAAACAGACTCAAGCGTTTTAATGCACCACCTGAAAACATATTAAACATGTCTAGGATAGTGCCGCTTTGCTGATTAAAAAATTCTGCTAATGCAACCGGATTAATACCGGGAACAGGGATAAATGTACCGATGCGATACACCACAAGCGCCATAACCACGAACATCAAGCGTTGACGCAGCTCGGTTAGCTTTCCCATTCCACCCGCAGGCATTGCAGGATTATTTTTGGCAGATTTAGCCACTCTAATCCTCTATTTTACCGCCGGCGGCTTCGATAGCTTCACGAGCGCCTTTACTGACAGTAATACCTTTTAGAGTTACAGCCTTCGTGACTTCACCAGAAGCAAACACTTTTGCGGACAAAACACTCTTGCCGACGAGTCCAGCAGCTTTTAGTACGGCTACGTCGATCACATCACCTTCAAGATTATTTAATTCGTTGAGGCGGATTTGAGCAGAAGTAAATGACTTTCGTGCAACAAAACCAACTTTAGGCAAGCGTCTTTGCATTGGCATCTGACCGCCTTCAAAACCGACTTTGCTATAACCGCCAGAACGAGACTTTTGACCTTTATGTCCACGACCACAAGTCTTACCATAGCCACAGCCAATTCCACGTCCGACACGGCGACGCGAAGGTCGGCTGCCAGGAGCTGGAGATAATGTATTTAAATGCATGCTTAAACTTCCTCTACATTTAACATGTAGGAGATCTTGTTGATCATTCCGCGATTTTCAGGTGTATCGTTAACCATCACAGGATTATGAATTCTGCGAATACCAATACCACGCGCACAAGCCTTATGAGACTTGAGCCTTCCGTTCAAACTACGGTACAAAGTGACTTTCAGTTGCTTTTGCTCAGCCATGACCTAACCTAAAATTTCTTCAACAGTTTTACCGCGCTTGGCAGCAACTTGCTCTGGAGACGAGATGTCCTGCAAACCTTTCAACGTTGCCTTAACAACATTAATAGGATTGGTAGAACCTATGCATTTCGCCAACACATTGCGTACGCCAATGACTTCAAAAATTGCACGCATTGCACCACCAGCGATTACGCCAGTACCTTCAGATGCAGGCTGCATATATACCTTCGCGCCGCCGTAGCGAGCCGTCATTGCATAATGCAAGGTGCCATCTTTAAGGGGTACGGTAACCATTTCTCGGCGCGCTTTTTCCATCGCTTTTTGAATGGCTAGAGGCACCTCACGTGCTTTACCGTAGCCAATTCCAATTTTGCCTTCACCATCTCCTACAACAGCAAGCGCGGTAAAACCAAATTGGCGGCCACCTTTAACAACTTTCGCTACGCGATTAATTGTAACCAATTTTTCTTGTAAGCCATCGCTAGGCTCATTTGTATCGTTTCGTGCCATCGTCGACTACCTAATTAGAATTTAAGACCGGCTTCACGCGCGCCGTCAGCCAATGCCTTGATTCGGCCATGATATTTGAACCCAGAGCGGTCAAAAGAAATGGTATCGATACCTTTTTCTTTCGCCCTTTCTGCAATAAGTTTTCCTACTGCCGTAGCAGCGTCTACATTACCCGTAGCACTTAAATCACCACGCACAGACTTCTCGAGCGTTGAAGCACTTGCAATAGTAGTGCAGCCATCTGGCCCGATAACCTGAGCATAGATATGCCGAGGCGTACGATGAACCGTTAGCCGGTTAACTTTGAGCTCACGTAACTTCGCACGAGTTTTGCGAGATCTACGGATACGGGATTGTTTCTTGCTATGCATGTGAAAACCTATTTCTTTTTCGCTTCTTTGCGAATGATACGTTCGTCTGAATACTTAACACCCTTACCTTTATAAGGCTCTGGTGGACGATAAGCACGAATATCAGCAGCAACTTGTCCAACAAGCTGCTTATCAGAACCCTTAATAATAATTTCGGTCTGGCTAGGTGTCTCTATCGTAATACCTTCGGGTACTTGGTAATTAACCGGGTGCGAGAAACCAAGCGTCAAATTCAGCTTTTTGCCTTGAGCGTTGGCACGATAACCGACACCAACGAGTTCAAGCTTCTTTTCAAAACCTTGTGAAACGCCGGTAACAAAATTATTAACCAGAGAACGCATAGTTCCAGCCATTGCTGAATTACGAGCTTTTGGATTATTCATTTTGAATTTCAGCTGATTGTCAGCCTGCTCTACGCCAACATCTGCATGTATGGCGTAGTCAAAAGCGCCTTTGGGGCCTTTTAACGTTATGTTTTGGCCGCTAACATTCACTTCCACACCGGAAGGAATACTAACTGGGGCATCTGCAATTCGAGACATGGATCAATCCGCCTTAACTAACAGTACAAAGGATTTCGCCACCATCACCTGCAGCACGAGCCGCACGATCACTGACAACACCCTTGGATGTGGAAATAATGGCAACACCTAAACCACCGTTAACAACGGGTAGCTCATCTTTACCTTTAAAAATTCTTAAGCCTGGACGACTGATACGTTTAATATTTTCAAGAACTGGTTTACCTTCAAAATATTTAAGTACAATCGCTAACTCAGGCTTAGTATCGTCAGTAGCTTTAAACTCCTGAATATAACCTTCATCAACCAAAACTTTTGCAATAGAACATTTTAGCTTTGAAGAAGGCATTGAAACCGTCTTTAAGCCAGCTTGCTGTGCATTACGAATCCGGGTTAAAAAATCCGAAACTGGATCAGACATACTCATAGTCGTTTCTACCTACCAACTTGCTTTAGTCAAACCGGGAATATCGCCGCGCATCGCCAGCTCCCGCAATTTATTTCGGCCAATACCAAACTTCCGGTAAAAACCATGTG
>CAZUAW010000046.1:0-11366 GCA_964618535.1 uncultured Thiotrichales bacterium | reverse complement strand
AGTTAATCATTCATTTTCGTTCATCAAGCAGCCTTATCTGTTTGCTCCAGGCTAGGATCAATCTTAAGCAACAAAAGTCGTTTGCAGTTTTGCTCCACCTAGCAATTTGGATTGAGTAATTTCTAGATTCCCGCCATGCCAATCTGTGATTCTTTGTGCAATTGCCAGACCCATTCCGTAACCTTGTGAAGAACTGGCATTAGTTCCTCGAATAAACGGCTTTATAACCATTTTTCTTTCATCTTTAAGAATGCCTTCACCATCATCTTCAATCACTAAAATAATATTTTTATCCTGTAATTCCAGTGAAATATGCACCTTTGATTTTGCATGACGAATACCATTTTGCAGGAGGTTGTTAATGAGCATTGATAGATAGCGTTTATCTCCTGAGATTTTCGACGATTCAGATAAATTTTCAAAACTGATCTGTTTGTTATTTTCGTTAATTTTCTGGATACAAACGCCAATCACCTTCCCCAGATCAACTGGAGTTTTTTCCAATTTGATCATTGACGCATCCATGCGCGCATAATTAAGTAAGGTTTCAACCAGAGATTCCATTTCCATTAAATCCTGGCTGATCCGTTGCTGGTATTTTTCTCGGCGCTTTGGATTAGTCTCTTCCGATAAGGTGTCAATTCCGAATCGAAGTCGAGCCAGCGGGGTTCTAAGATCATGAGACACTGCTCGACTCAAGAGTTTATTATCATCCACTAAAAGCTGAATTCGTTGTGCCATGTGATTAAATTCAGTTTCGATATCATCAATGTAAGAGATAGATCCTGGTTGCACTCGTTGGCTTAAGTCTCCCTCTCCAAATGCTTTTGCTGTTTTACGTAATTTTATTAAGCGCCTGACCAGTGGATATAGCCATAGCAATATTAATGTCAAAATTCCGGAGTAAAAAAGTATTGTAAATATTAAACTCAGAGAATTTCTACCCTCCTCTTTAGACATCCCAGGAGAAGTTAAGCTAAGCACCAATTGACTGTGTGATAAATAAAAATTCAGTGTAATACCGTCAGCTGATTGTAATGCCAACGGCTTTCCTGTTCTAAATTCAGGTTTAAGTTCTGTGGGTAATAAAAACTCATCGACAGGTTTTAATGACAGCAACAAGTCATTTTCAAGGTGAATATCTTTTAAGGTCTGTTGAGGAGAACCATCGAGATCGAGCACACGAGCCAGTGCAACGCCAGTTTCTTGATAGGGCAGTAATGCGTCATCCTCCGGCTGGCTTGAGTAACGTTCAAAAAGGCTATCGAGCGTCCACCCCAAGCCAAGCACTGCAACCAATACCACCATTAAAAGGGATAAGGTGAGTTTACGCATAACTACCAGACGTCTGTCGCAAAGAAATAGCCTTTTCCTCGGATTGTTTTTATTCGCCTTGGGCTGGAAGGTTCATCACCGAGCTTTTTTCGCAATCTTGAGATTAATATATCCACAGAACGATTCATGCCGTCGTACTCAAGTCCGCGTAAATGCCGCAACAATTCATCACGGCTGGTGTTGCTTCCCGCGTTTCTTGCCAGTAATAACAGCGCGGTGAACTCATTGGAAGAAAGTTTAATAAAATCACCCATTAATGTCACCGTTTGGGAATCGACATTAATCAGCAACTCGCCAAACTTTAAAATATTCTGCTCTTTGGCCGAAAAGCTGCGTCTTAGCAGTGCTTTAATTCTTGTCACCAAAACACGCGGCTTAACTGGTTTGGCGAGATAATCATCTGCGCCCAACTCTATGCCGAGTATTTCGTCAATTTCTTCGGTTCTGGCTGTCAGCATTAAAATGGGTTTTTTATAAAATTCTCTAACTTCCTTACAAACGTCAAAGCCATCTTTTCCCGGTAGCATCACATCGAGTATCACTAAATCCGGTTCATCACTTTTAATCAACTCTACCGCCGCGTCGCCACGATCGGCAAGTGTCACTTCATAGCCTTGAGCGGTCAGATAATCACACATCCATTCGCTAAGTGAGGCATCGTCTTCTACCACCAATAATTGAGCTATCGATTGTTTTTCTGCATCAACCATTAAAATAATCTCCAGCTTCTTCTTTGTCTTTTGGACGATTTATACACCCATGAAACAGAAATACCAGAAGATGCCAGCGGCGTATCTTCACCTACTTTAAATAAATAGTAGCGCACTGGTTCGGTAGACTGAAAATCTGTTTCAAATATGCCGCTACTGGCGGCAGTCCAACATTTTAAAGGTTTGTCCTCACGCGCTTGAAACAAGCAATAGTCAGCGATATCTAACGTCTGCCAACTTAGCGTGGCGCGCTGATAACATACCTGCCCCTGATGCAAGCTGATACAGCGATTGGGTGTTATTTTCAGGGCTGACTGCTCACCATCTGCTTGTATTTGAGGTGATAGGCTAATAATAAATATCAACAGCCATTTATTTTTATTCAGCATTAATCTCGATCCGCTTAACGGCACTGCTGGAATTATTGAATACCTTCCTATTCATTTGTCTAGAAAACGTAGCTGAAAGTTGCGAATATAGAACCGTGATTCTTACGATCAATAATCGGGCTATTGCTAAGGTTTTCCGTGAGGTGCTCAACACGGGCTGTGCCCCGAAACACCCAATGCTCACTGATGGGATAAGTGGCCCCAATTTCTGCTGTGAATAACGAACCTGCGCCAGCCTGGTATTCAGAAACAGTAGAAGCAAGCGCCTCCTCTGGGCTAACACCCAAATAATAATTGACGAGTTCCTTTGCACCATACTGCCAGCCTAATACCGTATGATAATTCCAGTTTCGACGCTGCCAGCTATACCCACCTTCAAGCCCAACAAACTCGCCGTCGTGCCGATGGGTTACCCCATCCAATAATTTCAGTTGCAGAATATAGTCTCCAAAGTAGCCGGTTGCTCGTGCGCCAATCAGAAAATCTCCTTGCCTGTTTTCCAAACCTTTTAGCTCTTTACTATCACTGACAAAAATATCATTATTTAGTACAGATGCGATTGCATCAAAGGACCAGAGAGGAGTATTCCACGCGTTGTAGCCAAAGCTGATATTGCTGGAAGAACCGTCAATACTTTCGACAAAAAGTCCTCGCCACTGATAACTCCCAGCAAGAAATAATTTTATAGTAGCCCCATCATCATCGCTCCCTACAACAGGACTGGCGAGTAAGCCAACGCCAGCACCTATTTCAAAGAATCCGCCATTATTAAGATCAGGTGCAGCTTCTCCAACTCTGACATCGCGGGCAATATCGGCTGCACGGGTCACAGTGGATATGATGGGCATCAGAGCCAGCAGAAAAAGCTTTAGGTGATTAGATAGGTTCATTATTTTTAGTCCTCACAAGTACGGACGCTTATTCAACACCACTTAGCGCTATTTTGACGTAACCGGTTCCAACCGTCTGTAACGGCTTGTAACAGAATGCAAGTGATTGAAACTTAGGAGATACGCTTCGTAACAGATGGGCTTACTTATGCCCGCTATCATTTTATCTCACTTTAAAATTAACGGTAAAATAAAATGCGTAGCAATCTGTTAACAATTCGAACAATAGCACTCTGTATTGGCCTGTCGCTAACCGTATCGGCTTGCGATACCAGTGTTCCTGAAATTCCAAATGCTACCAAAATCCTTGGTCTCTGGGAGATGCCGGGATACGGGAATGCCTTTTTGGTGGAAAAAAACCAGACGACTGAATATGAATTCACCCGTAACACCTGCCTGAAACTGGGCACCGAAACAGGACGTTTTGGGATGACAGAAAAAGAGATTAATGATGCGAATATTACCTTTAGCGTCAGCAACAACCGGTTGCATTTTTCCTTTTTGGGAAAAAAAGAAGTATTTGCAAACAACTTTAAGAGGCTTATTAAGCTGCCCGCCCACTGTGAGTCAAACCTTGTAAAAGACACAGCGGTAGAGACCTTCGAACACTTCTGGAATACCTTTAATGATTACTATGCCTTTAATACGGAACGGGGCGTTGACTGGTCGGAGCGTTACGCCGCTGTGGTCGACCAGATCTCCAATGACATGACCCAAGAGGATTTATTTACAGCACTGTCTGAAATGATCTCTTCAGTTGATGATGGACATATCAGCATTACATCAGACACTGACGACTTTTCTCCTGAATCCATCCGAGGGATTGAAAAGTTCATCGCTGACACTTTCCCATTACAGGATGATTTCTCGGATATAGACGATTTCACCGACGCCCTGATTGAACAATATTTTTCTGTGCTCAATAACTATTTTGATACCGAAACTAAAACTGAAAAAAATATGACCTGGGGCATCACCAAAGCAGGCGCTGGTTTCCTTCAAATTAATGCTATGAATGGATATACAGAAACTGATGATGCGGATTCAACAGAAGAAGTCGCAGCGGTGCAAGTACTACTGGATAAAGTCATGTCTGATTTAAAAGACACACCGTCAATGATCATTGATCTACGATTAAACGGCGGCGGAACTGATGCAGTCAGTTTTGCCATTGCAAACCGTTTTACTGATCAGCGCATAAAAGTCATGTCAAAAACCGCTCGGACATTCAGCGGTGAAACAGCCGCTATGAGTGCCTTTATACAGCCCGAAGGCAATGCCCCTATCTTAAAACCTGTCGTCATCATTGCGGGACAAGACACCGCCAGTGCTGCGGAAATATTTCTCATTGCGATGGGTAATTTATCCCCCGTCACTATTATTGGAAAGCCCAGTAGCGGTGCCCTATCCGATGTTCTTAGCAAGGAGTTACCCAACGGTTGGGAGTTTGGACTTTCCAACGAAGTGTATCTGGATCAATCCGGTAAAAGCCATGAGGTGACGGGAGTTATTCCACAAACAGAAGTCGCATTATTTTCCATTGACGATCTTGAAAATAATCGAAATTCGGCTATCGAAACTGCGCTAACAATACTTGGGTTTTGAACCGAGAAGAATCATCTGGGCGCAAAAACTCCGGTTTTTGTGCCTACTCATTCCAGATTACTGTCACTGCATACTCCTTAAAAAGAGCATCTTTGCTAAGAATTTTCAAATCATCCTCAATACTCTGAGCAATGAGTAAGCGGTCGAATGGGTCTCGATGGTGGAACGGTAAACATCTGACTTGCTGACAGTGTGCTAGAGAAATAGCTAAAGGAATAACAGCATTTTCATTGCACCAGTTTTTTAATTTCGATAATCCATCATGGGACAGCTCAATCTTCCCGAGACTCATCTTGATTGCCAATTCCCAAAAACTAGCGATACTGATAAAAAGCTTATTATTTTCGTCTTCGCAGATTGTCACCACTTCTTTTGGCAGCTTTTCCGGTGCGTCAACCAACCATAATAGTGTATGTGTATCCAACAGTGCTTTCACACATGATCCTTGAAATCATCAAGCGGGTCGTCAAAGTCAGGAGAAATAGTCTTTATCAACCCCTGCAAAGAACCCAACTTACGTTTACCAACCGGACGCTCAATAGCTTGCAACCTCACCACTGGCTGGTTATTTCGGGCAATGATAACCTCTTCTCCGTCGAGGCTACGCTGTATAAGCCGAGATAGATCACTTTTAGCTTTGTGAATGTTAACTTGCATACAAGCTCCTTGCATTGATTAGCTAGAAGTATAGCTAATCAATGCAAGGAGATGCAAATTGATAGGCTCAGTTAATGCTTTTTGAGGGATTAGGCTTTCTATTCTCGGACAGGCTCCCTAGCCGTTCCGACAAGCCTTACCCCAGTTTTTACTCAACGGACGTAGCTAAAGTAGAAAGTAAAAACCAGCAATAGATAGCCGATAATTCCGCTGAGGAAGATACCTCGGGTCATTGCCGTGCTGGGAGTTTCGCCACTGGCGAGTTTGGCCTTTTTGATTTTGCGGAGTTTATAGGCCACTACCAACAGGATGATGGCAAGGATGTAGAGCATCCAGGCATTGTCTGGATTTTGCAGGAAGTGGTAGAGGCTTTTTAGAAAATTCATTGGAGCGAAGATTGGGGTTTTAGACCCCGTTTGTCAATGCGCTGTCAACGGATGATTCCCTGCCCGACGTCCAAACTATCGCCACATGCCTCTGACATCTATGACGATTTTCTCTTTGAGGATATCCATGTCGATGGATTTAAATTCGTCATGATCCACCAGACCGACGATAATGTCGGCATATTCCAGCGCGGTTTCCACATCGACAAATGAGGCATGGGCGTATTGTTCGAAGATTTCAGGCATTGCGTTGATTTGCGGCTCTACCAGTAGCAACCGACCTAGATTTAGCGCAGCAATTTCTTTGGTGATATCCAGCGCGGGGCTTTCTCTAAGATCATCAATATTGGCTTTGAAAGCGAGGCCAAAACAGGCAATCACGGGTTCTTTGAATCGCTCCGCATTGTGACGTACGCGATTGATTACATAGTCTGGCTTACCATCATTCACTTCTCTTGCGGTACGGATCAATCGCGCTTCATTGGGCGCGGTATCAACGATAAACCACGGATCGACAGCAATGCAGTGACCACCGACGCCAGGGCCAGGCTGGAGGATATCAACGCGTGGATGGCGATTAGCGAGTTCGATTAATTCCCAGACGTTCACACCCACTTTATCGCAGATCAGTGATAGCTCATTCGCATAAGCAATATTCACATCTCTAAAGGCATTTTCGGTGAGTTTGCACATTTCTGCGGTTCGCGCAGTGGTTTCAATGCACTCGGCTTTGACAAAGGTTTTGTACAGGTTTATCGCTTCTTTGGCGCAGCGTTTGGTCATACCGCCGATGATGCGATCATTACTGACCAATTCATGCAGAACATGACCGGGCAAGACACGCTCGGGACAGTAAGCAAGACAAACATCAGAATGTTCGCCCTTTTGATTTGGGAAGGTTAAATCGGTTCTTAATGCTGCTAGCCAATTGGCAAGCTTTTCGGTGGTGCCTACCGGACTGGTAGATTCCAGAATAATCAGGTTGCCAGCTTCCAGTACGGGTGCGATGGTTTTGGCTGCTGCTTCTATATAGCTTAGATCAGGGACGTGATCACCCTTAAATGGCGTTGGCACGGCGATGATAAAACAATCGGCTGGCTCTGCCTGGGTGGTCGCTCGGAGGTTACCGGTTGTCACGGTGCTGCGCACCACAATATCCAGATCTGGCTCAATGATGTGGATTTCGCCCTGATTGATGGTATCGACAGCTTGCTGGTTGATATCCACACCAATCACTTGCTTGCCACGCGAAGCCAGAATTGCCGCAGTGGGCAAACCGATATACCCCAAGCCAATCATTGCGATTCGTTCGTAGGTTTTAGGGGCTTTTGATGTGAGGGGTGAAAAACGGGTGGGTTCGTTTTGGAGCAGTGCCTGAGACGCTTGCATGGTATTCCTGTGATTTAATGCCAGATGCCTCTATTGATCACATTTTTATCCAAAAATTCCCTTGGTAGGGTGTTTTAATTTGCAGGAGCCCTCTCGGGACTACAGCTGAGTGTGATGAATCTACAGTTATTCTCGCCGATTCAAGCGCAAGTCAGCACAATCCATGCAACTATTTAGCGGTTTGGCATCTCCTTGATATAGAGGTCTTGCTTGGAATACGGAATCTCGACACCTTCAGACATCAGCAAATTATAGATTCCCGTCAGCAACTCATCCGTCACGCGTCCGCGCATCACCGGCTGATCGACCCAGCTGAGCAGCTCAAAATCCAGGCTCGATGCACCCAGTGCGCGGAATCTCACCCTGGGTGCAGGAATACTGCAAACTGAGTTATTACCCTTGGCAACGCTCATCAGCAGGCCGCGCACATGCTCAATATTGGAGCCGTAGGCCACACCCACTGGAATTCTGATTCGGAATTTTTCGTACGGGCCGCCTGATTGGTTGACGATTTTAGAGTTCCCCATAATCGAATTGGGAATGGTCAGCTCAACATCATCACGCGTCAGCATTCTGGTACTACGAATACCAATATGCGTAACAGCGCCGCGCTCACCACTATCGAGCACCACGTAATCACCAATTTTATAGGGCATATCTGCCAGAATGAATACGCCGGAGAATAGGTTTGCCAGCGTATCTTTAGCCGCAAATCCGACGGCAATACCCAGGATCCCCGCTGACGCCATCCAGGCGGTCATATCGATACCCCAGATGCTGAAGATCATATACACGCCAACCGCAACGATCAGGATAAACGCGATGTTACGGAATAACGGCAAAGTTTCGGTTTTGATAAATGGCAGCGCTGATGCGCCGCCATCGACCCGCCGAGTTAGCAGCAGTCGGGTAATTTTGATGAAAAATGACATCCAGATAACGATGCCAATAGTGCGAAGAATACCGATTAAATTACCCTGAAACCCCTCACTGATGGGCAATAAACGCACCGCAAAAGAGAGCCCCAGCATCAGTAAAGAATAAACCAATGGCGTCCGAAGTTTATCGAGCAGCTCATCATCCAGCTGTGTTTCGGTATGCGCTGTGAGTCGTTTAAACAGAGCCACCAGTAGCCACGCGAGAATTCTGGCTAACAGGAATGTTCCAAGCACAATGACACCAGCCTGAACATAAGGCTGGCCATCAAACTGGGCGAGCAGTTGCGCGATCATGGTCTGAAGTTTTTCCATAATTCCCTGTGATTAATTGTCTTAAGTTGTGATTGTGGAGCGCATTTAACCCCGATATTGCATGAAAATATTCGGGTTTTAAAGAATAGGTACGGGTACCAGCCGGAACTCAACACTGCCACCATCAACATTTGACCCACTGACAGAATCCCCCAGATTAAGCCGTCTGGGATCATTCATCTGCACACGCAAGTATTCAGCAACTCGCTGCGCTCTGAGCTGGCCCAGGTCGAGAATTTGTTGTTCGCCAAAGCCATTGCTACTGGCGCTGACATTCACCGTAAAACCCGAGTAATTACGCAGCAGATACGATAACTGATCCAGTTGCTCGCTGGCACCACCAGTAAAATAATCTGCGTTGGGGGGAAATAACTGGTTTTGTTCCATTGAGATTGACAGTGAGCCATCACCAAGCCTGAAAATACGCTGCCCGCTGCGGCGCAATATATTTTCCAGTTCGTGGCTAATCCAGTACTCGCCGTTTACTTTCACCAAACCAGGGTCCTGTAACGACTCAAACGCAACGGCTGTCTGCGGCTGGGAAATATCGATTGCTGGTTCTTCGGACAACGTAGCATTTGTTTCTGCAGGAGGATCAAGTAGCTCCGCAGCAGGTTCAGGAAGAACAATCGGTGATTCAGGCGTTGTCACTACGGCGACTTGAGGCTGAGGCTGCGGTTTATCTTGCAGAATCACTGGGGCTGCGGCGACGGTAATCACCGGCTCATCTGTTGCAGAAACCGGCTCAGGAGCAGGTTGCTCATCGACGACAGCCGCAGACGATATGGGCTCGGCAACGGGTTTTGGATCGGGTACCGCGTTTTGCTGTTGCTCATTGCTCAGTTGCTGATTAAATACAGCCCCCTTTCCAAAAGCAATTTGCACGTCTTTGGGCTGGGATGTAGGTAACTCAGCAATCTCACGACTGCTTGACTCGACTTCGCTTCCGGCAATTTCCGCATTATTATTGGTCTCACCAAAATGCTTGCGAAGCTGCGGGTAGATCAATACCCCAGCAAGTATCAACGCAGCGACAAAGCCAAGTTTTAGCGACGACTTTCGCGACTGCGCTACTTCGCTACGCAACTTTCCAGTGCTCGCAGTTTGCGCTTGCGAAGCGCTACTGGCTAAATCGTGTACATCATCATCTCGGGTTGCAAATATTTTCGACTCTTCGGGATTGCGTAACGCTTCGGCCACCGCAGAATCATCCATCTCCTGAGTGATCTCACTATCACCACGATGATCCGGTTTGGAATGTGTTTCGGAATGCGTCTCTGTGACGGCAACTTGCTCCGCATCCATCGCGATAGTTTTCTCGATCTCGTGCTTTTTTATTTGGCCAGTGGCAGCTGGAGCGGCGTAATTCACCCCTGTGCCATTGGCAATCCCGTCTAATGACTCTATTAATTCCCAGGCATTGAGAAAACGGTTATTTCTGCGCTTGGCAAGCAATCTGCGAATCAGAGGTTGAAACTTTGATAGCTCCTGAGGTAAATCCGGCACCGGACAAGAGAGATGCATTCGGGTTGTCGATTCGGCGGTGGACGCCAGATACGGCGCATAACCCGTGAGCATTTGATAAATCACCACACCCAAGCTGTACAAATCCGAGCGCACATCTAGCGACTCGTTACGGATTTGCTCCGGACTCATATAGAGCGGACTGCCGAGCGATTTACCGGTACGTGTCAGCTCTGAATTTTCCGAAAGATTTTTAGCGATGCCAAAGTCGGAGAGCACCGCAACACCATCTTCACGAAATAAAATATTGTGGGGCTTAACATCACGATGCAAAAAACCGTGATCATGTGCATAACCCAGCGCTCTGGCGATCTGCCGCGCAACCTGCACAACTTCCTGCTCATCCATACCGCTTTCAATGCGGGTGCGTAAATTGCCGCCATTGATAAACTCCATCGACATGAAATAGTTCATGTCATGGTTGCCAATATCGTAGATCGTGACGATATTTTGATGCGACAAACGCGCCACAGTTTTGCCTTCTTCTAAAAAGCGCTGACAAAACTCCTGATCCGCCACCAACGCTGGCGACAGCACTTTAAGCGCCACCTTGCGATGCAATGACTTTTGAATTGCCTCATAAACCAGCGCCATACCGCCCTGGCCCACTGTGCCTAGAATTTTATAACCGGGTATCTCCATCGCTGTATTTTAGCCGGAACCAGAGGATTGGGATAGTTTGATGAGCAAAATCCATCCGCAATTGAAGAATCTGAGATCAAATACTGGAAATTATTGTGACTTCGATTCCGTTTTTCTGGGCAATGCCTGTCTTAAAGGCAGCAAGAACTCCCCCTTACCACCGACCCCAGTTTGATCTCCTGAGCGATGCCCAAATTGGCGTTTTCCTGATTTTAATGCGCGGTCAATATCGACTGCTTTTTGATGCAGCGACTTGCTGTAAGCCTGTTGGAAAGCTCTCGGTGCCTCATCACTGCCGGTTGCTGATCTCACCCAAAAATGAATCGCACCCTGACCGCTCTGGGTTGCAGAGGGTTCCTGAACGTCCGTTGCTAGAATTTCAAACTGCATCGGCAACGCCTCAGAACTAGGCCAGCCAAGAAAACTTTTTAGCGTGCTGTAATGCAGCAGATAGCCGCCGCTCATCGCCAGAATAATCACCAGTTTCACCCAAACGGGAACATTCAGCCGCAACAAAACCAGCAAACCGAGTAAACCTAGCCCGGATATTGCATGAATTCATGAGAATCTCGCTTAATATATTGTTTTC
>CAZUAW010000045.1:10340-11869 GCA_964618535.1 uncultured Thiotrichales bacterium | reverse complement strand
CTAAATTTAGACATCCATTATAATAGTTTGGCGCTGTTCTGAATAGCGAACCTCACCGTCATTCCTCCTGCGCAGGAATGACGGTGAGGATGCAGCTCAGGAAATGTTTGATTAAGCAGGCGCTGATGGTGAGTTGTTAGTTGATATTGCAGCTTTCCATAAACGCTCTACTATGGTTAAAGCGTCTGCTGGGTTGATTGCACTGATACGGTTGTCAGCGTGTTGAAGGAGTAAGCTATCTTCGCTCAATGCTTGAATTGGGTTTTTGATATCAAAATCTATACGAGCGCCAAATTCGTTTTCAATGTATTGCTCAATGTTGGCTTTAATGGTTTCTGGTAATTGCGGGTCAGTTTCACTGGCTAAAAAATGATAGAGCAAGAAACTTTCTTTTATCTCTTCTTCTTCAGCGCGGTCGGTCATTAGTGTTAATACGCCGCGATTATTGGCGAGGTTATGGAAATAAAGTTTTTGCGCCAGCACCATCATGTATTTATTTTTTTGGGTGAAGAACTTTTTCACCTGCCTAAAAATAACGCCGATTAAACCGAGCAAGATTCCACCGGCTGCGAGTGGGTTTGCGGCAGCAGCCAGTTTAGTCACTGCACCGACGACACTGCCAACTGTGCCGCCACCTGCGGTGACGCCGAGTTTGATTTTATCGAAGACTTTGAGTTTGACCTGGGTATTGGGGAAAAGCATTTCCAGATCGATTTGGGGAATTTGTTTAAATGTTTTGAGATAAATGAAATCGTCAGAAATTTTATCGGGCAGCATGTCTCGGTATTTTTTCAGCAGTTTTTCTGCTTTAGCTTCTTCTACGCTATGCTCCGCCATAATTTCCTTGATTCTAGTCGCTTCTGGTTTGAGCTTGAGCAATAAGAATAATCGCTGGAAAATAGGCACTTGGTAGTTTTCTTTTTTCAGAAAAAGGCTTTTTAAAGTGCGTCGCTGATGTTGCTCTATGGCTGAGCCGCGTGAGAATAAAAGTACTTGCTCGAATTCGCTTAGATCCACTTTTAATTCCAGGCCGTAAGCAGATTTTGCGGCGAATATGGTTTCAATGTCTTGCACGGTCAGGCGTGAGTAATTGGCTTGTATGAGCAATGTGGAAAGCTCACTGATTAACTCATCCTGCATACTGCGAAGTTCGCTCGGCGTATATTCAAGGACTTTTAACGTATCTCTATCGGGACTAAAAGGCAGGTACAGCTCTTTGAAGCGTTGTAGTTTTATTCGGTAATACTGGTGTCGCCATGCGGCTAAATGTTGCAAGAAGTGTGGGTAGTCATCGCCAAACTTATTATCTGCTAGATCGGTGAGTTGCTCGATTAAAGCAAACCGAGAGAGGGGGATGAAGGGTTCTTTTTGGATATCCATATTTTATTGTTCCATTGGGAGTCTCTCGTCATGCCGGGGAAGGCTGGCATCCAAGTGGCATTCTGTGTTTTTTGAGGCTATAGATTCCGGCCTGCGCCGGAATGACCGGATAGCATTTTCTGATCTCAAGTTCTGATCTCAAGTTCTGA
>CAZUAW010000045.1:0-10240 GCA_964618535.1 uncultured Thiotrichales bacterium | reverse complement strand
TTCTGATCTCAAGTTCTGATCTCAAGTTCTGAACTCAAGTAATAACCGAAGGTTTGTCTCTGCCGGTGTAGTATTTTATTTGTGCAATATCTTTGGAAATTTCCGCCAGTGGCGCAACTAATTCATTGGCATCAGTTAAAAAGTCTTGAGGACTATTTGTATAGGACTCTAAATAAACACGCAGTGTTGCACCTTGCGTCCCAGTACCTGATAAGCGGAATATAATTCGACTGCCTTGTGTGAACACAATGCGCAATCCTTGATGCTCGCTCACTGAACCGTCCACAGGATCGGTATAGGCAAAATCATCTGCGTATTCAACGTGTAAATTACCGAGTTTGTTGCCAGTGAAGGTGGAAAGTTTGTTGCTCAATGCGTTCATTAATTGTTTTGCTGCATCGCTGTCGACTTCTTCGTAATCGTGTCGCACATAGGCGTTACGGCCAAATTTTTGCCAGTGAGATTGTACGATTTCACTCACAGATTGCTTTTTAGCAGCGAGTAAATTGAGCCAAAAAAGTACTGCCCAGAGACCATCTTTTTCACGCACGTGATCAGAGCCGGTACCAAAACTCTCTTCGCCGCAGAGGGTGATTTTTCCTGCATCAAGCAAGTTGCCAAAAAATTTCCAGCCGGTAGGGGTTTCGAAGCAATCAATACCTAACTTCTCGGCAACGCGATCTACGGCTGCGCTGGTTGGCATTGAGCGTGCGACGCCTTTAAGGCCGTCTTTGTAGCCTGGAGCGATGCTGGCATTGGCAGCGAGTATCGCGAGGCTATCGCTGGGCGTGACGAAAATATTGTGGCCGAGAATCATATTTCGGTCGCCATCACCGTCGGAAGCTGCGCCAAAGAAAGGCCCGTTTTCAGAAAACAATAAATCGACAAGTTTTTCTGCGTGAGCAAGATTGGGATCGGGATGTCCGCCACCAAAATCAGTTAACGGCTCGCCATGCATCACCGTTCCGGCAGGGCAGCCAAAGCGTTGCTCAAATAAGGCAACGGCGTAAGGCCCAGTGACTGCGTGCATGGCATCAAATGCGACGGCGTGACCTTGCTGCTGGAGATAGTCGGAGATTAACTCAAAATCAAATAAGGTTTCCATTAAGGCGAGGTAATCTTTTGCTGGATCAAGAATTCGTACTTTCATCTGGCCAATCGTTAGCGCGCCGATTTGGCTTAAATTAATGTATTCAAATTCTGCAATTTTATATTCGGTAATTTGCGTTGAAGCCACATAAATTTTGTCGGTGACTTCTTCCGCTGCGGGGCCACCATTTGGAGTATTAAATTTAATGCCGAAATCTTTATCAGGGCCGCCAGGATTATGGCTGGCGGATAAAATAATGCCGCCATCGGTTTTAAACTTGCGAATTAAATGCGAGGCAGCGGGGGTACTGAGAATCCCATTTTGCGTCACAATTACTTCGCTGAATTGATTTGCCTCAGCCATTTTAATAATTGTCTGAATCGCGACATCGTTGTAGTAACGTCCATCGCCACCGAGCACCAGTTTTGCGTCTTTGGTAGTCGGCATACTGTCAAAAATCGATTGCACAAAATTTTCCAGATAATGCGGCTGCTGGAAGGTTTTTACAGATTTACGCAGCCCCGATGTGCCCGGTGCCTGATCTTGATAAGCCGTGGTTGGTACAAGCATTGTGTTTCCTTTGTTTGGATTTCCCAGTCTGAACCGCTCGCCGGTTTAACTGGTCTGTATTCCTGTCGTTGTTCATTATGCTAGTGTTAGCTAAACACACACACATACGAAGATTTTTATGCGTTGGCCAGATGCCTGTTCTTATTGCGAAAGTCCCAAGCCGGGGAGCCTTGATGCCCTGATGGAGCTCTATGAGCAAAATTACATGCGTTTGAGGTGTCTGTGCCCGCCGCTGCGTGATCTTACCGGAATTCATGTCTCTAGCGCGATGGGTGCGCATGATTTGCTGCTGGAAATCGTTGACCAAGCGCGTCATACCAGCACACTCAAGCTGACTTACGCGATGAAGGATGGCGATAATCGTCCGGACGTGCTGATTCGGCTTTGCCATGATTCGGTGCAGGCAGAGGTTATTACCCGTGCTTGCCGATTAAAATCAGTAGATGGGAGTCTGGGTTTGGTGGAGCCTGCCAAAGTCGATGTTAATTCCGCGCTGACGTGTCGCTGGCGACATAATCGGTTCCTGTATAAGTGGCTCAACTATGTGCATCGTCAGGGGCATCAGTTTGGTGAGTCGCCGGTTCTTGATGCACCGGACTCAGAATCTCTCAAACACCGTGATTTAGCCGGTTTTTCCTACAGTTAAGCGTTAAAATCTCACACTACCCATTGCGGGTATAATTTAATAAATCGTTATTTATCAACGAGTTAGTTGTGATTAAAATACTTGACTAAAACACTCAGGTATTGATATTCTAATACTGATGAAATTACTCAGTAAATTGTACACGAGTGGCGACGAGATAAGACTATGAAGCTATCAACCAAAGGTCGTTATGCGGTCACCGCAATGATGGATCTGGCTCTGCATGACAGACAAGGTCCTGTGACATTGGCGGACATTTCCAATGCTCAGGGGATTTCCCTGTCGTATCTTGAGCAGTTGTTTGCCAAGTTGCGAAAATCTGGACTGGTTGAAGGTGTTCGAGGCCCTGGTGGCGGTTATCGCCTGGCGAAAATGCCCAATCAAATTACCGTGGCAAAAATCATTACCGCTGTTGATGAGAGCGTCGATGTGACGCGTTGCGCCGGTAAGGCCGACTGTCAGAATGGCGAGCGTTGTCTGACACATGAGCTGTGGAACGATTTGAGTGATCGTTTATATGAGTTCCTTGATGATATTTCGCTGGATCAATTTATTGATCGCCCCGAAATTCGAGAAATTGCGCGCCGTCAAGATGAAGAAGTCCAACGGAAGAATTTTGTTTTTCCACGCCCAGCGGCGTAGCACCCTTTTAGTTAAGCGAAAACTGAGACATTAGTATGACATTACAACTCCCAATTTATATGGATTACAGCGCGACTACACCGGTTGACGGACGCGTGGCTGAAAAGATGGCCAACTTTATGACTAAAGATGGCGCTTTTGGTAATCCCGCATCGCGCAGCCATGCGTTTGGCTGGGCAGCAGATGACGCAGTGAAGACATCACGTAAGCAGGTTGCCGATCTGATTAACGCCAACCCCAAAGAAATCGTATTTACCAGTGGCGCGACTGAGAGTGATAACCTCGCGATTAAGGGTGCAGCGCATTTTAATCAGCGCAAGGGTAAGCATATTGTCACCTGCAAGACTGAGCACAAAGCGGTTTTAGATCCCTGTCGTGAGCTGGAAAGGGAAGGGTATGAAGTGACCTATCTTGATCCTGAGTCTAACGGGTTGATCGATATAGATAAATTCAAAGCGGCGCTACGCGATGACACCACCGTTGTTTCCATTATGCATGTGAACAACGAGATTGGCGTGATTCAAGATATTGCAGCGCTAGGTGAGGTTTGTCGCGAACGCAAAATCATCTTTCATGTTGACGCAGCGCAAAGTGCTGGCAAGGTGCCCATTGATATGGAAGCGCTCAAAGTCGATATGATGAGTTTTTCCGCACACAAAATTTATGGCCCCAAGGGCATCGGTGCACTCTACGTACAGAGAAAGCCGCGCGTTAGAGTTGAGGCACAAATGCACGGCGGTGGTCATGAGCGCGGCATGCGTTCTGGTACACTCGCGACCCACCAGATTGTGGGCATGGGTGAGGCTTTTCGCATTGCTAAAGACGAGATGGCTGCCGAGAACGAGCGTCTTATCACCATGCGCAATCGGCTCTGGGATGGTTTTAAAGATATGGAAGAGGTCTATCTTAACGGTGATCTGGATCAACGGGTTGCCGGTAACCTCAATGTCAGTTTCAATTTTGTAGAAGGTGAAAGCCTGATTATGGCGCTGAAAGATATTGCTGTATCCAGTGGTTCAGCCTGTACCTCCGCGTCACTGGAACCAAGCTACGTTCTGCGCGCTATTGGTCGAAATGATGAGCTGGCACATTCATCCATTCGATTCACATACGGTCGTTTTTCAAGCTCGGAAGAAGTCGATTTTACGATTGATCTGGTTAGAAACGCAGTCGAAAAATTACGCGATTTATCACCGTTGTGGGATATGTTCCAAGACGGTATTGATTTAGATTCAGTCCAATGGGCTGCACATTAAAAGGTAACTATCATGGCATACAGTGACAAAGTAATTGATCATTATGAAAACCCTCGCAACGTCGGCAAGATGGATGTGAAAGCTTCCAATGTTGGAACTGGTATGGTTGGTGCACCCGCCTGTGGCGATGTGATGAAGCTGCAAATTCAAGTCAGTGATGACGGCATTATTGAAGATGCAAAGTTCAAAACTTACGGTTGCGGTAGCGCAATTGCATCTAGCAGTTTGCTTACAGAATGGGTTAAAGGCCGTACGCTTGACGAAGCGAGTATGATCAAGAATACAGATCTAGCTGAGGAGTTGGCATTGCCACCGGTAAAGGTACATTGTTCGGTTTTGGCAGAAGATGCGATTAAAGCGGCGATCTCCGATTATCAATCTAAAAACGAGGTTGAGCTGAAGAAATCAGCGTAACGCAATGGCTATTACGATGACAGATAAAGCCGCTAACCGTGTTCAGGATTTCCTGAAAAATCGCGGTAAGGGCGTTGGTATCCGGTTGGGAATCAAAACAACCGGTTGCTCTGGTATGGCTTATGACATTGAATTTGCCGATGAAGTTGAAGAATTCGATGAAGTCTTTGAAACCAATGGCGTCAAAATCATCGTCAATCCTAAAAGCCTTGTTTATCTGGACGGTACCGAAGTGGATTACACCAAAGAAGGTTTAAACGAAGGTTTTAAATTTACCAACCCCAATGAAAGTGATCGTTGTGGTTGTGGTGAAAGCTTTACGGTTTAAATTAGTATTCGTAGAATGTGCTGAGGAACGACTGCCAAGGATGGTGGAAGTGCTGGGAATGCAGGAGCAATTCTCAGTGCGAAGCGCATCGTTTGTGCGGTGATTTCTGTATGAGTGATGCGCTTCGCAAGCTCAACACATCCTACGTCTCATCTCCTAATCATGTCACAAACACCCTCTACCGAATTTTTTGAGCTATTCGAGCTACCCGTTTCTTACGAAATTGATTTAGCAAAGTTAGCTGTAACTTACCAAAAATTACAGGCGCAATATCACCCTGATCGCTTCGCCAGCGAGGATGCCAAAACCCGTCGCGCCGCAGTAGAAAATGCCGCATTAATCAATCAAGCCAACGACACCTTGATTGATCCATTAAAACGCGGCTGCTACCTGCTCAAAATGGTAGGTTCTGAATGCAATCCCGGCAACAACACGATCAGCGATGGTGCCTTTTTGATGCAGCAGCTGGAATATCGAGAGCGGCTGGAAGAGGTTGACGAAAATGAAGATCCTTTTGCCGCAATTGATCAGGTACGTGATGACGTGACTGAGCACCAAAATCAGCTTATCGATGCATTTAAGTCCTCTTACGGTAGCGGGGATTTCACTGTCGCACTGGATAATCTGACAAAATTACAATTCTTCGGTCGCTTGAAAAGACAGCTCGATGATCAGGAAGCCGAATTGGAAGATGCGTTGTTATAACGTATTGAGTAGGATGTGCTGACGACTGTATGGATACAGGAGGTAGAGTAACGCATGGAGCAGTTGCCGAGGCACGAAGCGCATCGTTCGTGGGGAATGCTTTTGATGCGCTTCGTGCCTCAGCGCATCCTACGCGAGTATTAAACACACTTAACTAATTGAAATATGGCACTACTGCAAATATCAGAACCTGGCATGTCCACTGCCCCGCACGAGCATCGGCTGGCGGCTGGGATAGACTTGGGTACGACTAACTCGCTGGTTGCAGCGGTACGAAGTGGTGTGGTTGAAACACTGCCGGATTCAGTCGGCAATCATTTATTACCCTCAGTGGTTAACTATTCTAGCGATAGCCCAATAGTCGGTGCTCAAGCCATGAGCCAAGCGACTGACGATCCGCTCAATACCATTGCATCGGTTAAGCGCTTGATGGGACGTTCTATTGCCGATGTGGATGCTGACAGCGACTACTTCTCCTATCAGTTTGCCAGTTCAGAAAGTAATGTCCCAAGAATTAAAACCCAAGCGGGTGAATTAACACCGATAGAAATTTCTGCCGATATTCTTAAAGCGCTTAAAATGCGCGCCGAGGATACGTTAGGCGGAGATCTACAAGGCGTTGTCATCACCGTTCCAGCTTATTTTGATGATGCCCAGCGCCAAGCAACCAAAGATGCTGCAAAGCTTGCGGGACTCAATGTTTTTCGTCTACTCAATGAGCCAACTGCTGCTGCCGTTGCTTATGGTTTAGATACGGGTAGCGAAGGCATTGTCGCGATTTATGACCTGGGTGGTGGCACCTTTGATATTTCCATATTGCGTTTAAATAAAGGCGTTTTTCAAGTGTTGGCAACGGGTGGCGATTCTGCTTTAGGTGGCGATGATTTTGATCACGCAATTGCCTCTTGGGTTAAAGATGTACTCACAGAAGATGGAGTGGAAAATGTAGCATTAATGCCAAAAATTATCGCTGCATCCCGATTGGTAAAAGAAGCACTGAGCAGCAGCGAAAATACACAAATTAAAATTGAATTAGACAATGGCAAAAACTGGTCTAAAGAATTCGATAAAGCACAATTTGAAGCGCTCATCGCGCCACTAGTAAAGAAAACTATTTTATCTTGTAGACGCGCTATGCGTGATGCTGGCGTGGATAAGACCGAGTTACTTGAGACCGTCATGGTGGGTGGTTCCACTCGGATTCCATATGTGCGAGAACAGGTGGCTAAGTTTTTTGGTAAACCGCCACTGGTCGATATTGATCCTGATAAAGTCGTCGCCACTGGTGCGGCAATTCAGGCAAATTTATTGGCTGGCAATAATCCAGAGGATGAACTGTTGCTGCTGGATGTAATTCCACTGTCGTTGGGCTTGGAAACGATGGGCGGTTTGAGCGAGCAATTAATTAACCGAAATACCACTATTCCCGTCGCCAAGGCGCAGGAATTTACTACCTATAAAGACGGTCAGACTGCTATGGCGTTGCACGTCGTCCAGGGCGAACGTGATCTGGTTGCGGACAACCGCTCACTAGCAAAATTTGAGCTGCGCGATATTCCACCGATGGTGGCTGGTGGCGCAAAAATCAAAGTCACCTTTCAGGTCGATGCGGATGGTTTGTTAAATGTAAAAGCCGAAGAAGAAACCAGCGGCGTACAAGCCCATATTGAAATTAAACCCTCCTACGGATTAGAAGACCAAGAAATTGAAACTATGCTGCGAGCCTCAATGGAGTATGCTCAGGATGACCTCGAAGCCAGACGGTTAAGAGAAGAGCAAGTCGATGCTGATCGAGTGGTTGAAGCATTAAATGCAGCACTGGAAAAAGATGCCGAGCAATTGTTATCAGCAGAAGAATTATCTGCCATTCACGCAGCTAGAGAAACGTTAATTACCGCGCGTGAACATGGATCGTACAAAGAAATTCGCAAAGCCATAGAAGCGGTTGAAGCCGCTTCTGATACGTATGTGGCGCGTAGAATGAACAGTAGTGTCGGTGATTTAATGTCCGGTCACCGAGTCGAAGAATTTGAGTAAATGAGTTAAAGAATTATGCCCCAGATTATATTCCTGCCACATGAGGAACTTTGTCCCGAAGGGGCCGTATTTGAAGCCGAATCAGGCATCAGTATTTGTGATGCCGCATTAAAAAATGATATCGACATTGAACACGCTTGTGAAAAATCCTGCGCCTGTACTACCTGCCACGTCTATATCCGTGAAGGTCTGGATTCTCTTGGAGAAGCCACCGAGGATGAAGACGATATGCTGGATAAAGCCTGGGGGCTCGATCCCGATTCCCGGCTCAGTTGTCAGGCGTTGGTCGAAGATAAAGACCTAGTCATCGAAATACCCAAATACACCATTAATATGGTTTCTGAAAATCATTAAACGTTAAGGTGACGCCAAATGAAATGGACTGATTCATTAGATATCGCAATAGAATTATCTGACAGCAAACCTGATGTCGATCCGACCAATATAGGATTTGTAGATTTGCGTCAGTGGGTCATCGACCTCGAAGATTTCGACGATGATCCCGATCACTCCGGCGAGAAAATTCTCGAAGCCATACAAATGGCCTGGATCGAAGAAAACGAGTAGTGCACCATGCGCGAAAAATGGAACCAACGCTACGCTGAGCAAGACATCAGCAAACCCTCTCCAGCAAGCGTGCTTGCTGATTATTCCTATCTGTTACCCGCAACTGGTTTAGCGCTGGATCTGGCTTGTGGCCTGGGTGGTAATGCAGTATATCTGGCGCGGCAGAGGCTGGACGTCACCGCCTGGGATATCAGCGATGTTGCTATAGCTCGGCTCAACAGCACAGCAAAGACCGAAGGTTTATTGTTGCGGACACAGGTTCGGGATGTCGAATTACAACCACCAACACCGATAAGTTTTGATGTGATCGTGGTGAGTTACTTTCTCAGCCGATCATTGTTTGCTCCGATAGCTGCTGCACTGCGGCCAGGCGGTGTACTGTTTTACCAAACCTTTGGGATTGAGCAACCGGCAGGAAGTTCTGGGCCATCTAATCCCCAATTCCGTTTACAACCAAATGAATTAATTAAGGTTTTTTCTGATTTGAGGGTGCTTGTCTATCGCGATGAGGGGTTGGTTGGCGATTCTTCTCAAGGATTGCGAAATACCGTAATGTTAGTTGCACAGAAGGTCTAAGCCAGAGTTACTTCCCTTGCTACAAAATCTTTCCGAGCCTTTCGCAGCCAAACTCAGAAGGAGTTCTAATTTTCCTTGGATCCGTTTTTGCCGAATTCCTCTTATGTCAATGTACTAATTAGTAAAGCTCCTACCCAAAATTCTGAGGTTTCGCTACCAATAATCAGTTTAAAAAACGCTGGGTGAGTCCTGAGCGGAAAAGCGCACCGTTTCCGGCGCGCTTTTTAGGCTCGAACAGTTTCTTCGTGGTTGACTGCTGAGCTTCAGCCGCCATAAATGCGACAGCTGCCTGAATGTCCTCAGTGCTTAAATCCAGTCGACCACCTTTGGGGGGCATGCCGCCTTTACCGGTCAGTGCAACTTGAACCATTGAATCCATACCCGCTGCGATTCGAGATACCCAGGCAGCTTTGTCACCTAGTTTAGGCGCACCAGCCACGCCACTGTCATGGCAAGCAAAGCAAGCTGTTTTATAGATGCTTTTACCTTTGTCGAGGTTTCCTGATGCAGTAGCAACTTTAGGCGCTGCCGCAACTGGTGCTGCGACGGGGGCGGGAGTTGCAACTGGAGCTACCGCTGCTTTCGGTGTGTGCCCAGTAATTGCCTTCATAGCGCTTGAGGCTGCGCCTGTAACTGCTGCTGTTGCCGCTACTGCTGTTGCGGTCACTGCGGTTGTCGCACTGCTCGCTGCGTTTGTCACTGTTTCTGTGATGGCTGGCGCGGTGGAGACGGCTGGAGCCGATGCAGTGACAGGAGCAGTTGTTGGCGCTGTAGCTGGCGCTTCAGAAGCAGCTGAATTTTCACTTTCAGCGCTCAGGTTTGGAGCGTCGAGACCAGATTCTTTCAGCATATAGGCAACGACCTTCTTCATTTCCATATCGGTTAAAGAAGCATCACCACCTTTAGGTGGCATAGCGCCTTTACCGGTGATTCCAGAAGTAACCAGAGCATCGAATCCACCAGCGAGACGTGGCTGCCAGTCTGAGGCTGTGCCCAGTTTAGGCGCATCGAGTACGCCTGTTTGGTGACAGGTTGTACAGGCAGTGTCGTAAATTTCTTTGCCGGAGCGGACTACGGGTTTAGCCGAAGGATCGAATGTTTCCACGCTACCGACTTTCATTAGGCGTTCTTCAACCTGTGCGGTGTGTTGCTGCTGGTAGGCGTCGGTGTTTTTTACGGTATTCTCGCTGGCAGTTGAAAGCAGGTTGGCGAGCATAAAAACAACCACTGTAATAATGACCAAAATCCCCATTACAATAAGCATGGTGCTCATAAGAGTTTTATCTTCGGTATTCACGGGTTCTCCTCACATAGAACATTCATTAGACAGCAGGTTGCTGTCAGCGAATGCCTGTCAAATTATTAAACCGGAGGAGAATACAATATTCGTGCTCTCAGCGCATCGAAAA
>CAZUAW010000044.1:10818-11909 GCA_964618535.1 uncultured Thiotrichales bacterium | reverse complement strand
CTAGAATTATGACTGGAAATATGAAAATAATTTTGTTCTTTTCGAGAATCACTCTGGTGTTAATGCTGGGATTCCCCGTACTGGTATCTGCCGGTGGTGAAGTATCGGTTATCTATACAGAAGAAGTGGATGGATCGGAAGATGCTGCTGTTAACCAGTACTCCGCGGATGGAAATGACTATCGTTGGGGAGTGGGGCGCAACCTGAAAATTACTGGGTTTAGATACAACGATAAGGACTACGATTATCGCTCGGTTGCCAATAGCGTTGTGATTCGCCGAGTTGACAACGATGAGTCAACTGGGGAACGGTGCGCCCTCTTCGCCGAGCGCGATGGTGGTAATAACCGGCGCTTTCTATCTGATTATCCCGATGATGGCTCTGGCTCCGGAAACTGCGATATGGCAGAGGTTATGGGCGGTAGAATCATCAACAGAGGCGTGCTGGATTTATTCGCTAACGCTGAAAACTCTTACGGTAGTCACAAGAATATTGAAAGAGTAGATTTCATTACCTCTGGCGGTATTGTGGCACCAACTGATGCTGATGATCTCTCTGAAGCGGGTCATGTTGCGACTGAAAAGTCTGGGAATAACCCGGTTCAAATCGCCGCAATATTAAGCTTAGATGAGAACGGTGACCCTGCGGAATATGGCTCCTTAGTGATGGTTAACCCTGCGAGCAACAGCTGTTCGGGGATTTGCTATGGCATAACCAATGTTAGCACCACCAATTCATTTGTCGTCAATGAAGATAATCCACCGCACAGCGGTGTTTACTATACCGGAAACGCGTCAACCGAAAGCCTGGGTATGGCATTCATCTCACTGGAAGACTTGGGGATTGCTGCGGGGCAGACATACTATGGTTTTTCCTATTTCGGGACTGATGTCGATGCGGATATTCATGAGTTGACAGATCCGGGCAGTTTCCCACTAAATTCTGAAGGTCAGTCTAGTGGTGGTCCAGGGCAGGCAGATGTCTATGGCGGAACTGCGGGTGTATTCGTAGAAGAAGATGTCGAGATTGAAGTTCCAGATCCGGAAGACGCCGGAGATCCAGAAGATGACGGAGATCCGGAAGACGCCGGA
>CAZUAW010000044.1:0-10718 GCA_964618535.1 uncultured Thiotrichales bacterium | reverse complement strand
GAAGACGCCGGAGATCCAGAAGACGACGGAGACCCAGAAGATGACGGAGATCCAGAAGACGCCGGAGATCCAGAAGATGACGGAGATCCAGAGGATGACAGAGATCCCGAGAATGATTCTCAGGTATTAATCGCCCCAAACATGATGATCATCTTTGGCAACGCTTATTCGATGAATCGAGAAATGGATGACCAGTCTTACCCTAGTCTGGACCTTGATGGTGATGGCATCACCTATGACGATGTATTTCGTTTTAATGACAACGCGTACAGCGATAATCCAGCATCGGGAGATGAAGGTCAGCCCATTAATCTGAGTTTGTATGGAAACCGGCCTTCGTCCAAGCTTTATCAATCCAAGCAGGCGTTCAAAACGATTCTTGCGGATAACGCATTGTCTGCCGATATCAATCTCGGTATTGCCACATTTCGTCAGACTTTTGGCTTACGGATGTCCACGGAAGTGGTTCACTGGAATTCTTCCTGGCCGCAGGTTTATCCCGATGGTGGAAAGCCGGCAGATGCAGCGATTACGCGTAATGACCCCGTTGACCCAGCTAATCCTCATCAGGAGTATCCGGATGGAAATCCTATCTACACTGCATCAACACCAGAGAAAAATGTCTTTTCACAAGACCCGGAAAATTTCTCATTTTTAAGGTGGTCTGGTCAGTGGTTGCCGTGGGGGTCCGCGGCGACTTATACCCCCTGGGGTGAAGATGCTCCTATTCCTTGCGCCTATCCCTATGCGGGTGAGCCACGCTATGGAAAACCGGCGGCAGGGAGCCAATATTATGAGTCTGGAAGAGGAGTCTTTGATGATGACACGGCAACCTATCTAACAGAAAATAACAATCAGGGCGGATTACCTCTAGAGTTTAATCTGAATCCAGAGTCACAGGATCAAACCTATACAGGTACCCATTGCAACGGTGGCAACACCAGTTGGCCGTGGGGTATCTATAACAGTACTCGCTCACGCAATGCCGAAGAAGCCACCGCTGAGACGCCTGTTATCAAGCATCGATTTTGCAAGGCCTATTACAAATCACAACAGAATATATTTGAGGCGTACTACCTGGGTGATCGAGTCTTCCAGAACTCGTACCCCGATCAGTGGGGTGGCTATCATGTTCACTACCAAATACCCGGCTCTTACCTCTATTATGATGACCAGCTCATGTATGATCGTTTTGGCACAGACCGATCCAGCGGAAGTTGGAACACCACTTGCCAGGTGGAGCCTTTTACGCGCGAAGTGATTCGGCAAAATGTGGAAGTCAGCCATGAGTTAAAGCCGAATGGCCCCTACGCCGGTAACGGCGGCAATACGGAAGCATTTTTCTCCCTCAACTCTCACTACTTTGAGGGTGAATGGAATGCTGCCGCCGGTTCAGACCGAGGCTCGCTCACCGGCTGGTCTGGAGAAACAACCTACGCCTACAATTGGGATGATGGCAGCGAAAGCATGACTTCCAGCTATCCTGCGGGGGTTGCTGATCCCTGTCGTTCAGATCGAGACCTTTGCCCGGAAACGGTCGCGGCTGATGACCCGGATAAGCTGCATCGCTACGTAAAAACCATGGGCGCAGACAAACCCGATAATCCACGGCATATGGGGGTGTTTCTCGATTTGCCTGATCCAAATGCGGGCTATATCGATAATCGTGATGTGCTTGAAAACTTCATGGGTTATGAGCAAATGGACCAAAGTGGTCTTGATTATGATCCCATCGAAAAGAGTATCTCGAGCGATAAAGGCGTCACCACAGCGACGTTGAGCTGGTATGCCAATCAATCACCGATTTATCAATCCTTGTTCAGTTCACTGGCGTATTTCACGGCTTATAAAGACGCTGATCCTTATGACGAGTGTGGACGCAGCAACAACATTTTGCTTTTTTATGATGGCAAAGAAGACGGGCGCTGGGTCGAAGATGACAATGGCTTTAAGGTCTACGCGAAACCAGAAGAAATGGCTGCTCGCCTTAAAGATGAGTTGGATGTGAATGTCTACGTCATCATCCTTTCTAATAACGCTGGGGATATTGATCAAGCCGACCTGATTGCAAATGCTGGTGGCACCGAAGAAGCCATTGCGGTGGGCACGCTTGGTGCACTCGAAGATGCACTCGAAACGGTCTTCGCGGTGCTCAAAACCAAAGCCAGCCAAGCACCACCATTCATCCCGCCGATTTCCAAAGCCGATGATCTGGTATTTGAAGTGCAGGATCGATTCAACCCAGACTCAGGCCAATTAGTGGCCTATAAATTGAGCGATTCCGGCAACGTGATTGATCAAAATGCAGTGGCAGTAACCGGAGATGACAGCATTATTTCACCTGTCTGGTCGGCAGATGATGGGAGTAATATGACGATCGCCACGCGCAAAGCCCGTCTTTGGTCAACCGATGGTAGTGGCACTCTGGTTAATTTTTATTCTGACCTCGATGCGGCTGCTTTTGTTGCTGGTGGATCGCTCAGTGACTCGACCATTCGAGCGTACACCATAAACCCTGCTTACGATGATGGGAGTTATCTTGGCGGACGCAAAAATGGTGCTTTGATTGGTCCGATTGGTAGCACTCAGCCGATAAAAATAAGTCCACCCAGAGATGCGCACTTATTTAATGATGCTGATTATCTGACCTATATTAGTACCCATCAAAATCGCAACGAACAAGTCTTATTCACCTCGCAAGATGGATTTTTATACGCAGTTGATGCCAGTACCGGTGAGCTAAAATGGGGATGGATGCCGCGCCAGTTTGTCAGTGATCTCAAGGACTACACTAATTTTGATAATAACAAGCATTTTTCGGGTCACTTTAAAGTCATCGATGCTAAAGACAGCAGTGGTGATTATGCAACCTATGTGGTTGGCTCGGCGGAAGGGGGGAAACTCCACTACTCATTAAAACTCGATCACGATGGTGATGATTTACAACCCGCAGGAAGCTCTTTGGTATGGGAGCATTTAGCCAGTAATGGGACGCCCAACAATGCGGCTCCAATACTTTGGAGAGGAGCCGGAGGGATTACCTATGTTGTTTATGTGAATGGTGTTGAAACCAATACCAGCACCACGCGTACACTCACCATTCGTGATATTACCGACCCCACGGCGGCCCCATTGTCCTGGGCGCTAACTGCAAGTGATGGGACGGGCTGGCGGATTGCCTCTGATCCATTAATCGTCAAAGAAAAGGATGCAAAAACCTACCTCTATTTTGGTAGTACAGAAGGGAATTTACATCGTCTGGAATGGAGTGGGTACGCCGCTGGTGGCAACGGCTCAGTCAGCAGAGATGAAAATTTTGAGGCAGGTAGAGAGCTTGGTGAGAATGACATTATTCGGCATATTGGTTACGCCCGATATAAAGGAGCTGAATATTTGCGAGTGCAATCTGATACACGTTTCAGTGTGCTAAAACGCAGCACAAGCAGTGATGACTGGGCGAAAAGTTGGAGCAGTTTTGTTGGGGGTGCTGAAGATTATCAATTGACTCCGAGTTTAACGACAAAACTCCAGCATTTGCCCGCGAATAGCGAGATTAGCGCTGAAGCGTTAATCATTCTGGGTGCGGTGATAGTGCCAGTGTTTGAAACGACGGCAGGTGGAAACAGCTGCTCAGCGGGTACCGGAAAATACTACCTTTTTGACTTGGCAAATGGCTTGTTTCCAAATAATAGATTTATTTTAAATGGTGCGTTGCTGTCAGATAGTGATATGGCAAGTCCTGATCAGGTCGGCTCAAATAACCCAGTGATTACCATTGGAAAAGGCCGCGTTCACCGTCCTCAGTTTTCGATTTTTGAAGGAAAAATGAGTATCTACGGGCACACTGAAGAATCTGACTTTTTCAAACTTGATGTCAATCAGTCACAGACAGGTACCAAGTCCTGGCGAGAAATTCGTTAATTACCTTATCCGTTCACCTTAAGTTATATATTCGCTATGAAATTTATTATTACAATTGCCTTTAGTTTGTTTGTTATTCAGACGCTAAATGCAGAAGAAAAACCTGCAACCGAAACAAAATATGACCACGCCGCCGATAAAAATGAAGCGACGGTAACGATCACAAATCAGTCGATGAGACAAATGCCGATTCAGCGTGGTGAGCCTATGGGTGGGGAATCAATTCAGGATGGGTTTCGGGATAGAGACGAATTTAACGCCAAAATTCCGCAGCAAAAAACTAATTAACCCGGATGTCGCATGTATCCACGTGGCACATTTACCTTCGGAGCCAATGGATTACGGCCTTCGCCGCAATGACACCGGAGTGATCCATTAACCAAGCTGGTCACTAATCAAGCGGCATAAACATTGGCTCTCGATTCACAGCCATCGCCTTACTCGATGCTTAAAATCGAGATATTGCTGTCCAAATGCAGCTTCTAGGATTCTTTCCTCAGGCTTGATTTGCATGTGGGTGATTAGCCAGTAAAATACCGGTAATGCCAGAAACGGTGAGAAACTCCCCAGCCATATTGCAAACCCCGCCAGAATTATCAACAGCCCAAGGTACATAGGATTGCGACTAATTCGATAAAGGCCAGAAGTCACAATGCCGGAGGTATTTTTGGGTTTCATTGGGTTGAGGGTTGTGTGTTTTCTAAAAAACAAAACCAGTGACCAAACATCCAGGGTCGCTGCTGCCACCATGATGCCGATTCCTATCTTATTCCAAGGTGACTCAATCAGCTGAAACAGCGGCCAATATTGATCCAATAACCACATACTGATTGCAATCATCAACGCATAAATGGGTGGTGGTATTTTTAGCTGTAAAATCTCTATTCTCCTAATCACTTTGATTCTCAGTATACCTTTCGCTGTATCACGGCTTGTTCCCTGATAACATAACTGCCATTGTCATTCAGCTTGCATAGATTTAACGAGGCTGTTTGGGAACTTTTTGAATTACATTGGTCTAAGCACAAATATATGGACGGGTTTACTTGGCCTGTAAGGATCTATTACGAAGATACCGATGCAGGCGGCGTTGTTTACTATGCTAATTATCTACGCTTTATGGAGCGCGCGCGAACGGAAATGTTGCGATCAATAGGATTTGAACAGGATGTAATGCGCGAACAGGGCTTTCTGTTTGCGGTCAAACGAGTCAATATCGACTACCATCTGCCAGCTAGATTTAATCAAGCGTTAACAATTCATTCGCGGATAGTGCATATCGGCAAGGCACGCCTGACTTTTGATCAAACCGTCATGCGGGATACTGTTTGCCTGACCAGTGCTATTATTGAGGTTGCATGCCTGGATGCGGAACGGTTCAAGCCTACCGCGATTCCCCAACTATTAAGAGAGGAGCTTCAACGTGTCAGTTGATATGTCAATTTTGAGTTTAATCGCTCACGCCAGCCTGGTTGTTCAGGCAGTGATGCTTATACTGCTATTGGCCTCAGTCGTCTCATGGACGCTGATTGTCATTAAGATCCGACAGCTGGGTGCCGCCCAAAAGAATGCCGAAAAATTTGAAGAAACATTCTGGTCTGGAACCGATTTACAAAAGCTCTATAAGAGCGTATCCCAATTGCCGAATTCGCAAGGCTCAGAGGCAATTTTTGCGGCTGGCTTTAAAGAGTATTCGCGCCAATCCCGAGCCAGTGGCAAACAGTATTTCAGCCAGATTGAAATGATCACCCGTGCCATGCGCGTCAAAATGACGCGAGAAGTCGAGTCACTAGAAAGTAATTTGGCCTTTCTTGCCACCGTTGGCTCTACCAGCCCGTATATTGGATTATTTGGCACAGTTTGGGGGATTATGAACTCATTTAGAGCGCTCAGTGATTCGCAAGCGAATACGCTTTCTGCGGTTGCCCCCGGCATTGCGGAGGCATTAATTGCGACGGCCATCGGACTTTTTGCCGCCATTCCTGCGGTTATTGCCTACAATCACTTTTCTGATGATGTGGAGCGGTTAATAACCCGCTACGATAATTTTGTGGAAGAGTTCGTTGCTTTATTGCAAAGACATTCCTCAAAACCCTGACAACCTCTCACACCTAATTATGTCCCAACACCGCAGAATCAAACGCAAGCCAATGGCTCAGATTAACGTCGTACCCTATATCGACGTGATGCTGGTATTGCTGGTTATTTTTATGGTGACCGCACCTTTGATGCAGCAGGGCGTGGAAGTTGATCTGCCCAGAGCGACAGCAGAACCCGTGCAAACACCAGATGAAAAAGACCAGATTATTATTTCCGTCACCGCCAATGGCGAATTTTATCTCGATAGCGAAGGTAAAAATGCTGCCGCGCTGGAAACGGTAGATCTAGCGAATCGAGTCAGCGAAATATTGAGTGAACGTCAAGACAAACGCGTCTTTGTTCGCGGCGATCAGGCGGTAGATTACGGACATGTCATGGAAGCGATGGCAGCACTGCAAGCCGCAGGAGCTTCCAGCGTTGGTTTGATCACTGAGCAGCCCGAGAAACGGTAGCGTCATGTGGGAGCAGATTAAACAACACCCGAAAGCGGTGCTCGTTGCCTTATTGATTCATTTGGCACTGTTGGCATTTTTCGTTATCAGTGTCGGTTCAAAACATGAAGTTCCGGCAGCTGGAAAACCGATCCAGGCACAGATGCATGCGGATGCGGACAAAGTCGCCAAGATTAAAAAACAGATCACAGCGAAACCGAAGCCTCCAGAAAAACCAAAAGTTGATCAGCAAAAGTTAGAGCAAGAAAAACTCGAAGCGTTAAAGCAAGAGCAGGAAAAAGAACAGGCGCGGTTGGACGAAATTAAGCTTGAGCAGGAGAAGGTTCGAGCAGAGGCTAAGCAAGAAGAAGTTAAAAAACAAAAAGTTGCTGAGCAGAAAAAGATCGAATTGAAGAAAAAACAGGCGCTGGTAGAGAAAAAACGTCTGGTGGAAAAGCAGCGCAAAGCCGAGCTGAAAGCGGCCGAAGCGAAAAAACAGGCCGTTGAGAAAAAGCAGGCTGAACAGCAGCGTGTTGAGAAAGAGAAAGCTGACAAAGAAAAGGTTAAAAAAGAAAAGGCCGCAGCTGAAAAAAAGCAGGAAGATGCCAAAAAAGAAAAGTTGCGTGACGAAAGAAAAAAGCGTGAGCAAGAACAGGCGCGTCGGGATAAATTACTCGATGACGCCGCTGCTGAGCAAAAACGCTTTGCAGAAATGATGGCGGCTGAAGAGCAGGCGTTTGCTTCACAGGCAGCAGAGCAGGAGCGAATTGGCAGCTTGCGTGAGCAATACATGTTTGCGATTAAAAGCCGGGTGGAATCGCGCTGGCTGCAACCCGTGGATGGACTTGCCGGAAGCTGTGAGGTCTATGTGCGACAAACTCGTTCAGGCGCGGTACTGGAAGTTAAAGTACAATCCTCCTTGTCCTGTAGTTCTGCGATGAAACAATCGGTTGAACAAGCAGTGCGACGCGCTGATCCGTTGCCCACACCGCCTGATCCTGGTCTTTTTGATCGAGATATTAATTTTACCTTCGAGCCACAGGCTTGATTCCCAAATGTAACGTAGCAGGAGACTAACTCGATGCATTTTATTAAAACCATTTTATTGGTGACACTGATGATTCCAGGCTGGCTGTACGCCGCGCTGGATATCCGCATTACCGAAGGCGTTGCCGGTGCCATCCCCATCGCGATTGCGCCCTTTAGTGCGATTAGCAGTTCGCCGCTGGCAGAAAATGTCAGCGATATTGTGAGCGCAGATCTAAAGCGCAGCGGTCGTTTTAGCCCGCTTTCTCGAGACAAATTTGCCCAGCCTAATGCCAGCTCCGGCAATATCGAACTCTATCGCTGGCGCGATCAAAGTATCGACTATGTCGTTGTTGGTGATGTGACAGAAACCGGCGCGGGTGGCTATGTGGTGAAGTTTCAGCTGTTTGATTCCGGCGCAGGTACTCAGCTAGCGGGCTTTAACGTACCTGCCAATGCCGGTGAATTAAGAATGGCAGCGCATCAAGTTGCTGACTTGATTTATGAGGCAATTTTACAAGTTCGTGGGGCTTTTAATACCCGCATTGCTTATGTCACAACCCAAATCAGCGGCGGCGAGCGCAACTATGTTTTAAAGGTGTCTGATTCTGATGGGCACAACGACAGAACTGTTCTGAATTCCACTAGCCCATTGATGTCCCCAGCCTGGTCACCAGACAATCGCCGAATTGCGTATGTGTCTTTTGAGGGCAATCGCTCCAGTATTTATGTGCAGGAAATATCAACGGGTCGCCGCCAGGCGGTTTCCAGTCGTAAAGGAATCAATGGCGCACCAGTTTGGTCTCCTGATGGTGAAAATCTTGCGATAACGCTGTCAGAATCTGGCGCACCGAACATTTATATTCTAAATGTAACTTCACGACAATTAACCAAAATCACCAACAATCGCTCTATTGATACCGAGCCAGCCTGGACACCTGATGGGCAAAACCTCATCTTTACCTCCAATCGGTCGGGAAAGCCGCAGCTATACAAAGTGTCGGCCAGTGGTGGTTCTGCACAACGGCTGACTTTCGATGGTGAATACAATTCTGCACCGTCAGTGTCACCTGATGGTACTAAAGTTGCGATGGTCAATGGTGAAGATGGCCGTTTTCGTATTGCGATTCTGGATCTAAATAGCGGCGAGACCAGTATCCTTACCAACGGTACATTGGACGAGTCACCCAGTTTCGCGCCTAATGGCAGTATGATCCTCTATGCCACTGAAGCTGGTGGCAGAGGCGTGCTGGCTGCGGTCAGTGATGACGGACGAATGCGTCAGACTTTAGTGCTACAAGAGGGTGAAGTGAGAGAGCCAGACTGGTCTGCTTTCTTAAACTGATCATTAAATTACGATCAAATTACGGTGAAACGTGTAACAACTGAAAGAACAGCTAACTAAATTTATTGGAGAAACTCATGCAAAAACTATTTATTGCCTTAGTCTCAATCGCGCTGATAGCCGGCTGCGGTGGCAAGAAAAATACCAAACCTGATATGCCCGAAGGTCCTGCAACAACCACCGGTATGGATAAGCCTCAAACCAATGGCGCTACAAGCTCTGGTAGCGATATCAACGGTGGACAATCGGGTCAGCCTATTGATGACGGAAATACCGCTGGCGCAGGTGTGGTCGATGGTTTTGACGATCCCGCAAGCCCTTTGAGCAAGAACATAATCTACTTTGATTACAATAGTAGCCAAATCTCAGACATCGATATTGTCAATGCACATGGCAACTATCTTGCCAGTAGTCCAGGGGCGAAAATTCGTCTCGAAGGTCATGCCGATGAGCGTGGTTCCAGAGAATTTAATATCGCCTTATCTGAGCGACGCGCGCAAGAAGTTAGACGTTTAATGATGTTTCAGGGCGCAAAAGCCAGTCAGATGGAAGTCGTGGCTTTGGGTGAAGAGCGGCCAGTTAAGTTTGGTCATGCGGAGACTTCATGGCAGGAAAATCGCCGTGTAGAAATTGTCTATGAAACAAAATAGCTTATTAACCGCTGCAATGGCTTGTGGCTTGCTGATGCTGGCAAGCTTCAACCCTGCGCTTGCGGGTATGAATAAAACCGAGACGCAGCGTTTTCAAGCGTTGAGTGCGGATGTGCAAAGTCTGAGCAGTAATTTACGCAGCCAGAGCGGTGATTTTAATAGCAGAATTGCTCGACTTGAGCAGTTGCTTGAAGCCAGCAATATGCAGCAGATGTATCAACGCATGCAGACGCTCGATGAAGAAAATCGGCAGCTTCGCGGGCAGCTCGAAGAGTTATCTCATCGGTTGCAACAATTTACTGATCGCGAGAAAAAGTTGAATCTGGATGTTGATCAGCGTCTGGAGCAAATTGAATCTCGTCGTGGAAGCGTCATGAGTACTTCGCCCTCTGTGGGCTATGTTGATTCTGGCTCCGAGCCTTATGATCCCAACGAAGGCTACTCGCCTAACGAAGTTACCAACGTGCTGGATGAACAAAGCCAGTATCGGCAATCATTTGGGTATTTAAAAGGAGGTCAATACTCCGCGGCCATCGTCGGTTTTCAGCAGTTTTTGCAGTCATATCCCGATAGCTCTATGTCACCTAACGCACAATACTGGCTGGGTGAAGCAAACTACGGGGCGGGAAAATTTGAGCAGGCAGCGACAAATTTTGAAGCAGTTCGCAGCCAATATCCGGGTACCACCAAAGTTTCTGATGCGAGTCTCAAGCTAGGGTACAGCCTCTATGAATTATCCCGCTGGGATCAGGCAAAAAGCGTGCTGCAAGAGATTGTCATCAAACATCCTGGTAGTGCCGTTGCAAATCTTGCATCAACGCGATTGCAGCGTTTAAAGCAAGAAGGGCATTAACTGGATATTAAAGCACCCCAGAAAGCCGTCATCCTGCTCTCGGGCGGGATGGACTCAGCTACCGTGCTGGCGGATGCCGCAGCGCAAAATATGTCGCTCTACGCGCTCAGCTTTCGCTACGGCCAGCTACATAGTGCCGAATTAGACGCTGCACAAAAGCTAGCAAAATCCGCAGAGGTTCAAGCGCACCGGATCATTGATCTAGATCTTGCTGGCATTGGCGGTTCAGCGCTGACCGATCCTGATATCGCTGTACCAGATACCCCCTCAGATGGCATCCCCGTCACCTACGTACCCGCCAGAAACACCGTGTTCCTGTCGATAGCACTCGCCTGGGCCGAAGTCCTCGAAGCACAAAATATTTACATTGGTGTGAATGCTGTGGACTACTC
>CAZUAW010000043.1:0-12096 GCA_964618535.1 uncultured Thiotrichales bacterium | reverse complement strand
ATTTAAAATGATTGGGGTATCAGCAACATTAACCTGAGTTAAGGTTTTTGGAAGGTTCTTCACATCGGCAAAAAAATATTTATGCTGTTGTAATAAAGACTGCTGTATTTGATCTTCCTTGCAGAAAGCACTTTGAAGGAAGTAAATCTGTGATTTTTACAAAGCTCTGCTGGCGATAGAAAAACGTCTGTACCGATTTATGACGAATAAGGCGAATAATCCAAGAAATGAATGGCTGCCGCCACCGCCTTGGCGAGGTGTGATCTTTACACCTTCATCTCCGAGTTGGCTGGAGTTTGGTGTGAGTTCGGATTCTTTGGCTGCGTTGATTTTTCTCTGGGCTGTTGTGGCGTCGGTTAATTGAATGTCAGAGACCAGTTCGTTAATCCAGGGTAGGGCGAATTCAATGCGAGCATAAACTCCATATTGATTGGGTTGTGCGCAGCCAATACCAAAACTGACGATACCTGTTTGAGTGTATTTACCGTTACGCAGCACCATCATCGGGCTGCCGCTATCTCCGCTGCAGCTATCTTTGCCGCCTTGAGGGTAGCCTGCGCAGATCATGCTCTCACGAATGCTTGCACCCATTGCGTTTTGGCATTGCTGGTTTGAAATTACTGGGACATCAACTTCTTGTAGGGTGGTTGCGAGTGATGTGCTGAGCGGATTGTTTGTTTCAGCATTGAGTTCCTGAACTCCCCAACCTAAGACAGTGGTGAGTTCGTCGACTTCAGGAGTGTTTACTAAGAGGCTCGAAACGGGTAGGTCAACTGGATGACTTAACTCAATTAATGCGAAGTCAAAATCAAAGGGTGCGTTCAAAGCAAATTGTGGGTGAATAAAAATATTTTGCACTCCCAAGCTGGTGAACGTCTTTTTTTGGCTTAAGGTGTGTAATCCTGGATATGCCTCGACATCGGCAGTAAAAATTACCTGCTGCTGGGCCGTGTTGTGAAAGCAATGCGCTGCTGTGATTACCCATTGACTGGAAATTAAGTTTCCAGCGCACAAGCGTTTTTTGCCATCGGGTAGTGAGAATTCAAATCTTACTATGCTTGGCCAGGCGGATTCTTGACTGGCTTGTCCGCCGATGATTCGAGTCTGATACGCGGATGCTGTTGTTGCCGCAAGGAGCAAAATGAGCAGGCTTAATTTGATGATGAGTTGTCGGAGCGTCGCGGTAGTTTTCAAAGGCATTTTGATGATTATTCTTGTTATTGTTTTTCCCGCTTATCGGGAAGTAGGGCTATTCTGAGTGCGAATGTCCTATTTTACAGTTAATTTGATCACAAAGTTTTGGAGATAATGGAACGAATTAAATCTTCTCACATAAAAAAGCCAACGCGATCAAGCGTTGGCTTTTAAGGACTAATGGTACTGTTTGAAGTTAGTCCCTCAGCTTGCTCAACCAGTGCTCCATTTGCTTGCCCGCAGCCTCGCGGCCGCCAAGTCCAAATGCCAGCGCGACAGCAACAGCAACAGCACCCAAGGTGAGACCAAAAGCGAGATTGACGATGCCATCGGCAATGCCCATGGCGCTCAAGCCCATCGCGGTTACGATGCCCATAATGGCAACGCGGGCGATGTTGGCCATGCCGCTGCTATTTTCTCCAGCAACATGGCTGATGGTGCTGTGTGCCAGATTTGCCAGCCAGAAGCCAACCATTAGGATGATTGAACCGAGCAGAATTTTTCCGCCAAATTCGATAAACATCGCAACGATATCTCCGACCTGCTCAAATCCGAGCATGCCGGCTGCTTCGACAACCGCAAACAGCATCGCAAAGAACAAAACGATTTTGCCAACGATGATAGAAGGCGCATAACGATCACTTAACCCGTTGACGCCGAGCTTCTCAGGCCACTCATCCATCCCCATGCTGCTAAGCATTAAGCTAATGGTGATTGCCGCAAAGCGCGCGACAAAGTAGGTGACGATGAGGATGATGCCGGCTGAAATGATATTCGGGATTGCAGCCATCATCTTGTTCAGCATGTTGATGGCAGGTTCCGAAATCGCATCAATTTGCAATGCGTTGAGCGCAGAGATTAGCGCTGGAACAAAGACTAGAATGAAAACCACCATGCTCAATACTTTTGAAACTCGCATGGTAACGGGCATACCAGATTTTAGCGCCAGTGCATCAATCTTCGTCGCCGAAAGCAGGTTTGAAACCAGATCACGAAGGATTTTTGCAACCAGCCAGCCAACAAAGCCAATCACGCCAGCAGCAAAAATATTCGGCAGCATGGCGAGAATCTTGTCGACCATATCGCGTACTGGCGATAGCATCCCTTCTAGCTGGAGAGCGCCGAGGATTGCAGGCAGGAACAAAAGGATGATCAGCCAAAACAAAACATTACCGATGTTGCTGCCAATGGAAGCCATACCGGCTTCTGCGCCGAGAGCTTCGTCCAATCGAGTAGAGGCAAGGCCCTTGGTTGTCAGGGTTCTAACAACTGTCGCGAGTACCCAGGCAACCAGTGCCAATACGCCGCCAGAAATGATTTTCGGCAGATACTCAAATACTTGGGAAATCAAACCGTTTAAGGGTTCAGAAACCATTGGCATGTCGAGCTTGCTGAATACAGCAACCAGAGTCATCAATATAATGATCCAGTAAGCGCCTTTAGCAACGCCGGTTTCCACATCCATGCCGCCAGAGGTAGAGTTAGACAGATGCTCGTTGACGCCAACAGCGCCGAGTGCACGGCGTATTACTGAACGGACGATGACGGCAACTAGCCAGCCAATAATGAGTATTGCAAGGATGGTGAGGATATTTGGCAAAATGCCACTTAAGCTCGTTTGTAAAGACGAAAAAATTTCGCCGGGGTTAAGTTCGTTCATGGTTGGTCTCCATATTCTAAATTACGGTGGTTTTCCCTGGGATTTGCAGACCAACTTCCTGTTCAGTCTAATTTGGTTCGGCCGATGAAAAGTCATCACCCATTACGCTCTGATCCGGCGCTAGCATCCGTTTTCGCTTGGCGAAGTGATTGAAGCTACAGGAGTATGTCAACTGGGTCACAATTTCGCTATCTGATGGGCATCTTATAACAATTATTTACACTTCTGCCAGATGCTCAACTGCTATTCATCTTAGATAATCCAAAAGCGGGGAACCATCACGCCTGATTTCAGTCATTACTACTGAACTTCATCACAATCTATTGGCAACCGGATCCAGGTGGGACTCGATGAACCAGGCAGAAAAAGTACACGTTTTTCTTCAGAGACAAGAGCAAAGCGATCATTTCGGACGTTTTTCCACCTCACAGGAAATCGTAATCTATTGCTTTGGTTTTAAGCTACACACTACTGAGGCTCAGAATATTGGTCTGGATGGACTTCGGGTCAGGTCAGATCTCAGTAAACTGCCAGTGCATGCCTATATTGAGGTTGGATTCCGCTTGCGTAACGAGGTGGGTTCCGAATTATTTCGGATTCCGGTTTTTCGTGATCAGGCAGGAGAGGCCGGTACAGATTTATTATTTGTTTTCCCAGCGGAGCATGAGGATCAGCTAGAAGGTTCTCTAGCATCGCATTTTAAATTTCATGAAAATGCAGAGTTTGGGAGCCAGCTGTCTGCTAGCTAAGGTCTGTCAACGCTAAAAGCGAATCTCCGGATTGCGAACCCCAGTCGATAACTCACTAACATGGGTTGAATGGTTTGAACCAGAATGCGCAATTTGCATTGCCTTGAATTAATCAGCGCTTCAACTTGGAGTTGCTTCAACCTGAAAGAAGGGCCTAGTGGCTAATTTTGCAAGCAAATGTGCTTAATATTTAAAGTGGGAAGGTACTAATCTTTGGCTGATTCAGCCAAGAATAAACTTCTGGTTGCCAAAGAAGTGGCAACCAGAAAACAGAGTTTTAAGCTCTTATTTGACTTGAGCAGTCGCCGAGTCAGATTTTCCTGTGTTATCAGTCCATGAGATTTTAACATCATCACCGGCAGCAGCGCCTTTGAACTTGAATGACAGGTAAGGGTTTTTAGAAACGCCACCACTCCAAAGAGTCGTCATCACTGCATTGCCTTTATGCTCTGCAGTCACAGTCTCGATGAAATGAGGAGGAATCTTCTTACCGGTCTTTTTGTTCTTTCGCAGACCAGTTTCCATAGGGTGACTAACCAGGCATTTAACTGTAGTAACGCCGCCCTTATCTTTCGCACGTATTTTAATACTAGACATAATAATTCTCCGAGTTAACCGCCGCAGCCGCCGATGGTGACTTTGACTTGCTTCTTGTTAGAAAACAACTTGCCGTTGGCCTTTACTAACGCAACCACATCAGATGTTTTAGCCATCTTGATACGGGTAGAAGCATAAGCTTCAGCGCCAGAACCAAGCGTAAAGCTAGCAACCAGTGGTGTGCCGTTACCTGAAGCAAGTACGGAAATTGACTCAACGCCTGCCATGCCGGTAGAAACCGTAATGGGAACTACAGCGCCGTTCTCAGCGATGTCAGGTGCTTTAATCTTGATGTCACCAGCTGCGGGGCTATCGCCACCAGCAATTGCGGACATTGCGGATTTTACGTCTTTGGCCTCAAACGCAGCTTTAGGCCATGCGGCCAATACTGCTTGAGGGGTGAGCAGTCCAGCGCCAGCGGCGACAGTAGCTGCAGAAGCAGCGATGCTGCCTTTTAGAAAAGTTCTGCGTTTCATTGGATCTCCAAACTGTTGATTGGGCTTATATCCCTGCATTTATTGTGCCACTAAGTTAATCAATGACTTACAGGGTAAATACCCAGTTTGGCCTACATATTTTGGAGAGATTCGTGCAATTTGATCTCAAGGCATTGCAATTTGCAATGCTTGAGTTCTGAAATGTGCTGAATCTTGAGAGTGACGCGTCCTTAAGAGTGACGCATCCGCTTATAGCCAAACATCGCCAGTGCGGCAGACCCAAGAAGCCAGATTAATACCGGTAACCAAATATCTGAGTGTTGTTGTTTAGATTGAGTGGCTTCAGCTTTCGAGCTTGAAAAGCTATCCATATACTCAGTGGGACTGGAATAGGCAACCTGGGTTGCTTCTGTTTCGTATAATTCTGATGGGGTTGGAGCAGAGATCTGGATAGCCATTTTTGACGGTGTAAATTGTTGGCTTGCCATCACTGAGGTTGCATAAGTTAATGCACCGCCAAGAATACAAAAAGAGAGTATTCCGTAAGTAAAAATTCTGAAGAAGATTGATTGGTTCAAGATATTCATGCGCGCCACTAATGAGTTAGTTTGTTATTTGATGAGCAAAATAGTGCCGCTATTCTCCGTCTGTTTTATTGATCCGCATCACGTTATGTAGTGCCTAACGGAACGTATTGCAGGATAAGCTGAGTGGGCGCACAAAAAATCCGACGAGCGGCTTAGAAAAGAGCTGGTTTGTAGTCAGATTGGAAGGTTATTTTTAGGTTCTTAACGGTCTAAGTGGCAGGTATTTGCCGATGGATTGATTTTTGGTGGAGTAGAACTGTTGCAGTTACTTAAGACTGTCAGTCTTGATAATTTTGTAGTTTGCGCCACAGTGTTGTTGCGTTAATCCCAAGCGTTGCAGCGGCTTCTTTTCGGTTGCCTTGACTATTTTTGAGTGTTTTCTTGATGTAGCGTTCTTCTAGTGTGGTTAAATTGGGCTGATCAGAATCTATGCTGTCACTGTTTTGGCTATGAGATTTGGGTGGCATCAATAGCTCCAGTTGCTCGCTTTCATTCAGTACCATGTGGCGTTCAACCAGATTCCTGAGTTCGCGTACGTTTCCCGGCCAATCGTAATGCATGAGCTGTTCGATGGCGGATTGAGAGAACGCTTGAACTTTGAGTTGATAGAGTAAATTAAAGTGTTTAATAAAATGATGGGTCAGAAGCGGGATATCTTCAACACGCTGCTTCAGCGATGGCACGTTAATCTGAACGACATTGAGCCGATGATACAGGTCGTGTCGAAATTTACCGGCTGCGACAAGCTCTTCGAGGTTCTGGTTGGTGGCGACAATGAACCGCACATTGATATCAATGATGGCAGCGCTGCCTACCGGAGTCACTTGTTGTTCCTGCACCACGCGCAACAGTTTGGTTTGCATCGCATCTGAGATGTTCGAGATCTCATCCAGAAAAACCGTGCCGCCGGAAGCACTTTCGAGCCGCCCAATGCGCTTTCTGTCTGCTCCGGTGAATGCACCTTTTTCATGACCAAACAATTCACTTTCCAGCAAGGTGTCGGTAAGTGCGCCGCAGTCGATGACGATAAAGGGCTCATCTTTGTACGAACCGAGATGATGGAGGTCACGCGCAACCAGCTCTTTACCGGTTCCAGATGCGCCGTAGATGATTACGTTGCAACGAATTTCGGCAAGCTTTTTGATCATGGATTTAAGTTCGAGCATGACTTGAGAATCACCAATCAATGAGGATTGATCGGAGCCAGTTAAAGCCGCTTTTAACTGGCGATTCTCTTGTTTTAAATGGAGGTTATTGAGCAATAGCTGGACTTGATGCACCAGCTCTTCGGGATCATAGGGCTTTTTAATGAAATCTGATGCACCTAGCCGTAATGCTTCAATGGCGTTATCGACCGTTGAAAAACCAGTAATCAGGATCACGGGAATATCGGGATCTTGCTTGCGCACCGCAGCCAGTACTTCAATGCCGGTCATCTCAGGCATTTTCAAATCTGAAATCAGCAGGTCGCAAGGCGTTTTTGCAAATGCATCGAGTGCTGTCACTGGATTTTGAAAAGGCTTCACCCGAATATCGACAGCGCTACAGAAGCGCCGAAACAGTTCCCCGGCTTTGGGGTCGTCATCTACAAAGAAAATGGTCGGTTGATCAGTCATGGGTGAGTGGTAGACGAATTTCAGCGGTGCATCCGCGATCAGGATTATTCCGAAGCTTCAGCGTTCCTTCATGTACTTCGATAATTCCCATACTAATAGATAACCCCAGCCCATTGCCAACCCCGATTTTTCGAGTGGTGAAAAAAGGTTCAAAAATACGGTTCTCAATAGTGTCAGTAAGCCCCTCGCCAGCGTCGATGATCTGTATTACCAGCTGCTGGTTGTATGTTTTAGTTTTGACCTGAATAGTTTGCGCGCGCTCGCTCGCCTGGATGGCGTTGGTCAGCAAATTAACCAATACCTGCTCTAGCTGAAACGGATCACCTTGGAAAACCAGATCCGCGGCTGCTACAAACTTAATTGTAATTCCTTCCTCATGGGCTTTTTTGGTGACTCGTTGGATGCACATTTTAATCCATGGGTTGAGCTCGATTGTCTGTATCTCTGGTGTGATTTGCCGCGAAAAATTTAATACTCCACTGACAATTTTTGAGGCGCGATGGGTTTCGCTTATTAATGAGTCGACATCGCTGGTGGCGTCTCCTTGCTGTTCTTGCTGCCGCTTAATCAATTTCCCCAGAGAGAGAATGTTGGTGAGTGGGTTGTTGAGCTCATGGCCGATTCCTGCAGCCATTTCTCCCAGCGATGCGAGTTTGGCGTGTTGTTGTAATTTGTTTTCACTGCGCTGTTTTTGCTGTTGAGATTTTTCTATCGAGGTGGTCATTTTGCGAAAGGCGGCTTGCAGCGATTTTATCTCGCTTGAGAGTGCGGGAATATCGGGTAACGATTGCTGATTGTGCGCGTAAGCGTGAAGGTTGTGGGCAAGCCGCGAAATGGGTCGGGAAAGATATCTCGACACTCTCCATGCAATCAGTAGACCGAGTAAGAATACGATTGCAGTCAAGCCGAGCATTCCCCATTTAGCCAGTTTGAACTGTTCCAGAAGCCGCTCGCTATCGAGGCTGGCTACTAAAAGCCAGCTGGTGAATCTGTCGGGGTGAGGCAGGTATTCATTGAGGTAGATGCGTGCATTGTCTACCTGCGTGACGTCCCCCGCCACATTGCTGAAAGCGTTACTGTTTTCTGCCGCGTAGCGAATGCGCTTGCTTGAGTTAAGGCTGAAACGAATGCTACGTTGGTCGTCATACAGCATCAATGCTTCTGTGCTGGCTGTGGGTTCCGTCGCGATCACGGTCAGTTGAGCATTTCGTAGGCGAGGTGCGCGATCAAGCAGATGATCGAGGCTTTCGCCAAAGTTACTGAATATCAAATAGAGCCGCTGTCCATCGTCGAGTTGTATCGGCAAAATTGAATCTGCTAATAAGACGGGTTGATCGGAGGAGGAAGTCAGCCCGAGCGGTCGATGGCTAATTTCGTTTTGAGGCAGGCTTGTGAGTAGTTCTGTCAGTGCGCTAGGAGGTTCTTTTTCACTGATCGCATAGGGCAGCAGTGTTTCTGATTGGATTTTACTGGTCTGGCCGAATGAGGCTTTAATCACCGTATGTCCTTGCGCATCTAGCAATCTTAACTCTGCGTCTTCCGCAACCAGTTGTTGCAGGCTGACGAAATAGACTTCCAGGTTATACCGTTCTCTGGAAAATTCAGCGGTCACCCCTCCGGCTTCGATTGCGCGGGGAAGTGCCGCGCCAAAGTTTCTAACGACATCAGAGCGCGATAAATTCCGCAGTAATTGCCGTTGTGTGGCAAACAGCTCATCGAGTTTGGTGCTGAGTCGGTTGAGCTCATCGAGCATTTCGCTATCAATACTTTCGATAAAAACCTTTTGGCTATAGCGCGCGCCGCCAACTGAAAGGATCAGTAAAGGCAGTAGGCTGGTAACGACCAGCCAGAGCAAAATGTGGTTGCGAAGTTTCATTGTGTCAATTCAACACCATTCAATTGGCAGGATCTACTTTCAGTTTTCGCTCAAGTGTAATACTTTGCTGTTTATGAATCTTATTGTATTAACACTCATTGTAGGCATTGTTCTTTCTGGTTGCGGTCAAGTTGGGCCGTTGTATTTGCCGGATGATGCAAGCAAGAATAAAAAAGAGCAGAAAAAATAGTGGATTATTTTAATTATGTCGATGGCCAGCTAATGGCTGAGCAGGTGCCGGTCACAGATATCGCGGCGCAGTTTGGCACGCCTGCCTATGTGTACTCCAGAGCGACCATCGAGCGGCATTGGCGCGCGTTTGATGACGCTTTAGGTGATCACCCACATCTGATTTGTTATGCGGTTAAAGCTAATGGCAGCCTCGGTGTGTTGAATATTCTGGCAAGATTAGGATCGGGGTTTGATATCGTTTCTGTGGGTGAGCTGGAGCGCGTGCTCGTCGCCGGTGGTGATCCCGGGAAAATCGTTTTTTCCGGTGTTGGTAAGCGCAGCGATGAAATTGCGCGTGCGCTGGAAGTTGGTATTCATTGTTTCAATGTGGAGTCAGAATCTGAGCTGGAGCGGATCAATGAGGTTGCTGGTCGTCTGGGTAAAGTTGCAGCGGTTTCAATTCGGGTTAATCCTGATGTTGATGCGGGAACGCATCCGTATATTTCGACCGGCTTAAAAGAGAATAAATTTGGTATCGATATCAGTATTGTCGAACAGGTTTATCTGAATGCGGTGGAGATGCGGCATATCCAGCCAATTGGCATAGATTGTCATATTGGCTCACAACTCACTGAGGTCGAGCCTTTTCTGGATGCATTAGAGCGAGTACTGGATTTGGCTGATCGGTTAAAAAGCCACGGTATTGAAATTGAACATCTCGATTTAGGCGGTGGGCTAGGGATTCGTTATCAGGATGAAACTCCACCGCTGCCCTCTGAATATGCCGAGGTGATTTTGCAGCGATTGCAAGGCAGTGATTACAAGATCATTCTGGAACCAGGGCGCGCCATCATGGGAAATGCTGGGGTTTTAATAATGCAGGTGGAGTTTCTTAAAGATAACGGTACACATCGCTTTGCGATTGTAGATGCGGCAATGAACGATAACCTGCGCCCCTGTCTGTATAGCGCTTGGCAGGAGATTCAGCCGGTAATTGAGCACAGTGACAGCGTTTCGCACAAGTACGACATTGTTGGCCCCATTTGTGAAACGGGTGATTTTCTTGCTAAGCAGCGGGAGTTAGCCATCAAGCCGGGGGATCTGCTGGTAATGCGATCATCTGGAGCTTATGGTTTTTCAATGAGCTCGCAATACAATGCGCGTCCGCGTGTGCCAGAGATTATGGTTGATGGCGACCAATCCATTGTGATTCGTGCCAGAGAGACTATTGAACAGCTCATGCAGGGAGAAACCATACTCCCAGAATGAGGGCAGGTGACGCTGATGCGCTTCTGTGAAGGAGCTTATTCAAGGCAAAAAAAAGAGCCTCGCGGCTCTTTTCTTCTTTGGTTTTCTTATTTTAGACTGATTAAGATTTCTTGATCAGAAAAGTAAATTCACCACTGGCTTCTGCGCTTTCAACCAGTTCATGACCAGTTTGATTGCAGAATGCTTCAAAATCCTTAACGGAACCGGGATCTGTAGCAATAATTTTCAGTACTTCGCCTGATTCAATGCCATTAATTGCTTTTTTAGCTTTTAGAATTGGAAGGGGGCAGTTTAAGCCACGTGCATCAAGTTCATTTGCAACGTCAGTCATTGGGATCTCCAAGTTATTCGTGTGTCGCCTAGCGACGTAAAAAAGTTACCGGCCTGATAGTAAAAATAACGATTGCCACCGGAATGAAGGCAGAGACCTTAGCATAGCTGTGTAACAAAATGTAGGAATGCCCCTAGGCTGCGCAGGAAATTCCGCTGGACCGCAAAAATCTATGTAATCTGTAACTTTCAGTTATATGAGTCGAACCCGATTGCAAGTGTCTGACAAAGGAAAAAGTCGTCGCTCTGCCAGCTGAGTCGGTTAGTTTAAGGTTTCCTTTTAGTTGATAAAAGTCTGATTAATAGCACGATGAGAAATAACCCAATGATAAAAGCAACCAACGAAATGGTGGTTGCTTTTTGCCAAAGCTGTTGCCGATAGCTGTCCAGATAGCTTTGATCTTGTAGGTCGACCACTCGCCAATCGGTTCCTATGACGTCTTCGAATGTTTTTAGACTCAGTAACTCTTTACTTGTTAAGCGGATATCGCGGTGGATTTGATCTCTGGCGCCCTCTGCGGTGATCTCAATTAACGCGGTATCTCCCTTTTTAACCAGAATTAGGTTATGCCCAGGTGTTGTTCTGGCAGGTTGGAGCCCCAGGCAATCAGACAGTCGGTATGGTCAAAATCTTCATAGCACCCAGGTGGGCCATCAGAGCCAAAAGAGCGTTTGTAACCGGAGACAGCGGAAGCCATGCATAAGGTGGTATTGCCATCATAATTATTGGTGCCGATCAGGCCACGGGTTAATTTCCCTAAGGTATAAAACTCTTCCGTCAGCATTTGTCCGGTAGAAATAATCGCCACTGAATCACGACCATATTTTTCCTGAACACGGACGATTGCATCGTGTACTTTATCGAGTGCGGTATCCCAGTTGGTGGGTTCAAATTTATCGTGGAGTTGTTTGCGGATTAACGGTTCTGATCCACGTCCGTCTGAATCAAAAAGCTCATGTTCGAAGATGCCTTTCAGGCACAGTTTTCCACGATTAACATCGGCACCACCAACGCCACGAGAGGCGACAGGTTTTCCGTCTTCATTTAATCCAACTTCCATAGAACAGCCGGTCGAGCAATAGCCGCAGGTAGCGTATTTCCATTCTTTTACGCCTTTGTCAGCTATTTTTATCGGGTTTTTTTGGCCTCTTCCGAAGAGCATTGTATTTCCTATTGGACTATTAAGTTGTTAGCGTGAGTGTGACAAGACCCGTTTATGCGGGACGTCGTAAATAAACCACTTCACCATCAACTTTGGTTTCGTAAATATTGGTACAGCCTTCATCAGGTCCCATTGCTTCGCCGGAGCGTAAATCTATTTTCCAGTTGTGTAATGGGCAGGTTACGGAATGCCCGTGCATCATTCCCTGAGATAAAGGGCCATTTTTGTGCGGGCAGGCATCTTTAATGGCATAAACCGTATCGTCACTGCCGCGAAAGATTGCAATATTTTGGGTATTCATTTCGATGATCCGAGAACCCAATATTGGGATTTGATCAAGTCTAGTTATTTCCAGCCAGTCATTCATAAATATTCTCTATTTTGTAAGTGGCGAGCTACGAACTCCAACAGCAGTGATTGAGTTCGTCGCCACCAACTAACGTCTAG
>CAZUAW010000042.1:10373-12439 GCA_964618535.1 uncultured Thiotrichales bacterium | reverse complement strand
TTAGGATTCTTTTATACTCTTTGCTCGATGGAGTTTTCTAAGGTGTTTCATGCTTGAACCATTCACATCAACTTTCTTGCATCATGTTGTGGCAATTATGATTTTGCTTATATTGCCTCTGTCTACTGGTGCTGTCGAACAAAAGTGCCAGCCAAGCACTGCAGTATGGCAGTCCATGGCCAGCGGGGATGTGAGTATCAATACAGGGGCTGGGGAGCTGCTAAAGATACCGGTTCGAGTGGCTGACAATGAGTCGAAAATCTTGGGTGGCTTTCAATCACTGTGTGCCGATGCAGTGGGTAGTACCGCAATCCTGTTTATTTTCAAGCGTCCGTTCAAAGGCAAGTTTCATATGCAAAATGTTTACCTGCCGCTGGAAACCTTTTTCTTTTCTGATCAAGGCGCGCTATTGAAAGTGGAACATATGTTGCCTGAGGCAGGATCGATCAGGCAACGGCAAACTTATGGGCCGGATGAGGCGTTTCTTTATGTGCTGGAAATACCTTCATCAGAATTCTCTCGGAAACTGGGGCAGCAAGACAGCCTGTTTCTTAAAGAGCTGGATGTCACCTCATTACCACCACAATAATTTCCACCCATAACTTACCACGCAAATGATCGGCTTATTGCTTTGCATCCTGGTAGGTATTTTGCTGTTAGTCTGGATCTACCAGAAGAAGGAAATCTCCCGAATTTTAGTTTTCCTCCTCGGCTATCATTTTCTGTTTTGTGCCGCCTTTATCTACGTTTCTTCGGGGCCGATGCCCTCAGATGCCATCGGCTATTTTTCCAGCGCTTCCGAAGAATGGGGACACAAGCGCCATTTCATGGGGAAATCCATTGTTTGGTTCACTCGACAACTCATCAGCCTTGGGTTTAGGGACTACTGGCAGGTAAGTTTTGTTTATGCCGCTTTGGGGTTTCTCGGTATCGCCTGGACAAGTGAAATCCTGTTTAAATACGCCACCACACGGGGAGAACGCAGACTGGCAACGCTCATTTTGTTTTTCCCCAATATTCATTTCTGGTCGAGTGGTATTGGCAAAGACTCCCTGGTGGTATTTACCTTTGGATTAATTGTTATCTCCCTGACAAAAAGTCGTTTTCTACCTTGGCTATTCTCCATCATCCTGACCACCGTGGTTCGCCCGCATTTTGGTATCACCATGGCATTTGCATCTATTGCCTCTACCTTACTGGGTAGATCCAGCAGCTCGCGAAAGAACTTTATTCTGACAACCACCTTGCTGCTGTTAGTCGGGATATTCACTATTGTCGGAGACAACCTCATGAATATTGCGAGTGAGCAACTGCAATTTCTGGATGAGCGCACTTCGGTGATGACGCTGGGTGCACTGGGGCATAGTTTTGTTGGCTTTCCACTGATTATCAGAATTTTTATTCTGACCTTCTACCCGCTGGTCATTCCTTCAAATCCCATCATTATGATCGTGGTACTAGAAAACCTCGTTTGTCTATTTATGATTCTGGCTATTTTCAGAACCATTCTGACAAGAAGCATTGAACCAAGAATTCTGGATGATCGAGTGTTTATTTTTTCTCTGAGTACCTTTGTGATTCTTTCAATCATTCTGGGAAAGGCGATCTATGGTGTGGGCTTATTGATTCGGCAGGAAGTTATCCTGGTTTTATCTCTCTCTATAATCTACTTTATCTTGCACGCAAACCTTAAAATCAGGGTGTTTATATCAAGCGGCAATAATAAATACCCTGCCAATACCACAGCGTTTTTACAAAGCCAGGGCATTCAACTAAAAGAACGCCCCTGCTATGACAAAAAATCAAATGCCAGAAATCTGCAACAACACCCGGTAAAATACATAACCCCCAAGTGGATCGTCAACAGAGTAACCATTGATATGCACAGAAAGAAAATCAGAATCTATATCAAACGCCGCTAAGTGACGTAGGGCGCAATAACTTGAGTATTGCGCTACATGGGTTCGGATATTTATCCAACTTGGGCTTGGTGTGAGCTTCGCATTTCACCCCGGTGTTGCTTAAACACTTATTTTTTTATCTTTAGGACTGTTATCTTTAGGACT
>CAZUAW010000042.1:0-10273 GCA_964618535.1 uncultured Thiotrichales bacterium | reverse complement strand
TTATCTTTAGGACTTTTATCTTTAGGACTTTTATATTTATCATGACCATTGAAAACACTTGCGAGGTTTGCGGTTCAACAGACTTTCGCACAATACTGGATTACCCGATGGCAGAAGCTAGGGATTGTAGCTACGCGGAATGCGACCATTGCAAACTGGTGAGAGTGATTAACGGCCCCCCGATCTTTGATTACAGCGATGCAGGCTATCTTGAAACACTGACGCGACAAGCCATCAATGGCACCCGTCTTTGGGAGTGGACGGTAGAACAAATTCATCACCATCGGCAGCCAGGCGTGCTCATTGAGGTCGGTTGCGGCGTGGGTGCTCAGCTGGCAGTTGCAAGTCATCAAGGATGGCAAGCAAGCGGCTATGAACTCAACCCGTTGTGCGCTGATATTGCTGAATTGCTTTATCGCGTGGATATTAAACGCGATGATTTTTTGCAGCGACCAGAAACTCACGATTGCGATGTGGTGTTAATGAATCAATTCATTGAACATGTACCCGATCCTAAACCATTCCTTAAGAGCAGCCGCCAAGCTCTCAAACCGGGGGGGATTATCGTCATGAGCACGCCCAATTGGAACTTTGCCAGCCTGCCAGTCACCCTTAAGCAAAGGTATGGCACGTCCCTGCCACGTACAGATCATATTCAGCCAACCCAGCATATTCGCCTGTATAGACCACAGACCATGGAGGTGCTAGCCAAGGAGATGGGGTTGAAAGTGGTTGAAATTAAGGAGAACCCAACGGACTTCCTGGGCAAGCGTTGCGGCCTCTCGGCTCGACGGCTGATCGGCCACACGACTCGTTTACTTGAGAAATTTTCTCAGCATAAACTCCAGTTCGGCGTGAATATGATGGTAATTATGCGGGCAGCTGAAGCAGATTGATTTTTATGGATAAAAGAAAACCTCAAAGCATTGGGCTTGTTTTTTTGGGGCGTGGCGATGGCATTGCGACTTATACGTTAAATCTGGCTGCGGCATTGTCAACGAAAATGGATGTTTATATTTACATTGCGTCCAGCAACCCATTGATCGACCGATACAAGCAAGCAGGTTGTAAGGTGCGCACTTTTTATACCTACAAAAACAATCTGGCTTCGCTTTTATTATCGTTTATCTTCCGTAACAGAATTAAAAAAATCTCTACGGCGCTGAATCAAGACAGACCTGAAGTGGTTCTGGAAACAGGCATCAGTTTGTGGCGAAAACTCATCAGAAAAAAGGTTTCCTATTCACCTCTGTGGGGAACAGTTATCCATGACCCCAATCCACATCCCGACCGATGGTATTGGTTGACAAAAATAATGTACGCACTCAATAAAATGGACACCGATTTTTACGTCGGGATATCCGACTATTCTTTTACGGCGATGAAAAGTATTTATCGCCATGACAGGCTCATCAGATCAAAAATTGGATCACTGGATTCAACAACCGACCTGCAGGAGGATCAGCTGATCAATAACGCCTGCCACAACCGGCACAAGCTGCTATTTATCGGCAGAATCGAAGAATATAAAGGGGTTTCAACCCTTGTGGATGCATTTGAACTGGCAAAATCTTCCAATCCAGAACTTGCATTAACGATTGCAGGACGGGGGGTAATCTCCTCTGAAATTGCATCGAAGATTGTTAAGAATCAGATTGATTTGATTAACAAGTGGGTTCCTCAACAGGAGCTGAATGCGTTGTTAAACACTCATGGAATTCTTGTTCTACCTTATTCCTCCGCCACCCAATCTGGGCCAGCGTCCATCGCTATTTCAAGGGGGATCCCCAGTGTCGCAACCAACGTAGGTGCGTTACCTGAGCAAATAAAACATGGTGTTAACGGCATTATTGTCCCACCCAATGACAGCAAGGCACTGGCAAACGCACTCGTACAAATCACCCGCAACGAGGATACGGTTAAGCAAATGTCAGAGGCTGCGCTTGAGCTTTCCCGCAATGAGTATTCTTGGGAGAACATTGCCAACAATTTGTTTTCAGAGATTTCTGATGTTTATTTATCGTTACGTAGGGCGCAATAGCCTGCGTATTGCGCCGCATGGGTTCGGATATTTATCCAATCGTGAGCATAGAGTCATAGCTTCGCATCACACCCTACGGTGTTGATCTTCTCCATTTCGGCATTCACCATGTTTTTAACGACTTGCGGCATCGCATAAGTTGCTGTCCAGCCTAACAAATCATTCGCCTTGTGAGGTGCAGCACGACTGTATTTTAAATCTGTTGGCCGTAGCAGGGAGGAATCACTGACGACGTAATCTTGCCAGTCCAGATCCAGTGTGGAAAATGCTTTTTCTACGAATGCCTCGAGTGAATAAGACTGACCGGTGGCAACCAGAAAATCTTCTGGATTTTCGCGTTGCAGCATCATCCACATGGCTTCTACATATTCGGGTGCCCAACCCCAGTCACGTTCAATATCTAGATTTCCAAGCATCAGCTTTTCTTCACGACCGAGAGCGATCTCACAGGCTGCACGGACAATTTTCTGGGTCACAAACCGTTCTGGCCTCAGGGGTGATTCGTGGTTGTACAAAATCCCCGAACAGGCAAATAAATCATACGCCTCTCTGTAATTGTTAACTTGCCAGAAGGCGGCAGCTTTCGCTACGGCGTAGGGACTGCACGGCTTGAAAGGCGTTTCCTCTGTTGCGGGAACAACCCCGGTATTGCCAAAACATTCGCTTGAGCCTGCATTGTAGAAACGGATGTTCAGATCCAAAATACGGATACATTCAAGCAAATTGATGGTGCCTGCACTGATGCTTTCCAATGTCTCAACAGGTTGATCAAATGAAAGGCTGACTGAGGTCTGACCTGCCAGATTGTAGATTTCTGTCGGCTCAATTTGAGCAATGGCGTGAAGCACACTGCGGAAGTCGTTCAGCGCCATAGACACCACGGTGACTTGTTTCTCAATCCCCAGGCGAATGAGATTTGACCGAGTACTCATATGCGCATCACGCGACGTACCGAATACAGCATAGCCGCGATCAAGCAGAAACCTGGCTAAATAAGCGCCGTCTTGCCCGGTGATGCCGCAGATCATGGCTACGGACTGTGACACCTCACCTGTACGGGTAAAAATACTCTTCAAGTTACTCTCCTTGACTGGAAACTTCAGTTGATTTTGAAAGCCTTGCTACTTTCCCATCATCAATCGACTGATTACTCGCTAATTCTTTGATCAATCTCATATATCTGTTTATGACCAAATGTTGGTCATATCTCTGCCGAATCAAGTCAATCGCCCTTTTCTGATCTATTTTGTCCAAAATGAGTAACTGCGTTTTAATCTGCAATAGACCTTTGGTGATATCCGCTTGTTTGTTTGATGGGACAACTGTACCAAATCCCGTTGCTCTGACAGTTTCTTCCACACCCGGCACATCCGTGACCAGAACGGGTAAACCACAAGCTAAAGACTCCAGCACAACATTGGGAAAGCCCTCGCGAAGAGTCGGTAATATCAGAAAGTCAGCGGCCTGAAGAAAACGCTCAATTCCAGTTTGGAAATCAAAAAACCGAATCCATTCATGTCCCCGAATAGCTTTTTGAAAAGACTGGTTGTATTCATCGTTATCATCCAGTCCGCCCACAATCCATAGTTTAAGCTCACCCCAGTCTTGCCGAACCAAATTGACCGCTTCAATCATGGGTAAAATGCCTTTATCCGGATTGATTCTACCAATGTACAAGGCAATTCGTTGGTTTGATCTAACATCCCAGCCCTTGCGCAATTCCGATCGTTTAGTCAACGAGGCTGGTTTGAATTTCTCGACATTTACGCCACTCATATTGCCATCACCCAGTAATACGAGTTTGGATGGCTTGCGTGCCAGCGGCAGAAGTTGACGCTTTACTCCCTTGCTTTCTGCAATAGCCAGATCCACGCCATTCAAGGTTAAAAATTCTGTTGTCTTATAGATATAGCGGGCAATCCCAGAGGCATAAGGTCCGATCAGCCCAGTAAAATTGTGCACATATTTTGGTTTGCGAACAAGGCTTGCAACGATGCCGCAAATCAATCCACCTTTTGCGTTATAACTCAACACGACATTGGGTGAGGTTTTGATCACCACTGATCTTAATTTGAAAATAGCTTGAATATCGCGAACAGGGGAAGGCTTTCTTTTAATTTCAATGGGTTCAAAAATCGCGTTGGTTTGGTGGCACAAGTCCTCCACAACTGAGGAATAAGGACAAACAACAATGACATTAAAGTGATTAGAAAATACCTCGATACTTTTCCGCGCCAACGCCGAAATAAACAGAGCACTGGAAGAAACCAGCATCACGCTTGTGCTCATGACAGCGTGTCCCATAACTCAAGGTCTTTTCGATAGTATTTTTCCAGCGCTTGCCGTGCCTCAGCACAAAGCGGTTTATGCGCTAAGGTAGAATTAGAATTGACGTTTTTGTTTTTTAACTGGGCATGGATTGGCGCGCAGTTTTTACTAACATCCTTCCAAGCATCTTCAATACGCTCCAAGCAATACACTTTATTGGCGAGTAATTCGCCGTCCTTATTGAGCAAGAAGTCTGACTGTGGTTGAAAAATCAGATCAACACTATCCACTGATTGCCTCGGCAACCACTGCGTAGCAAATGTTTCAAAATCAGAAAACATTGCCCCTGAATATTCTTTTCGATAAGCCACCATACCCTGCGCTGTACCACCCGAGCGCGCATAATTGTAGCTTGATCGCGCTCGCTCAACGGGATCTCTTAGAAAAGCAAAAACAAATAAATCATGGAATGTTTGCGGATCATAAACACATAGCTCTCTGGCGCGGAAGTGGCCAAGTGTTTTACCGTACAACGCTGAAGCAATCGTTGTCCCCGCCACCTTCGGTACGTGGATAAATATCGCCCTCGTCTTTTGATAATAACGGTAATTTCTTTTTAACAATTGCCTTGTGACCCGCGCCTCACCTAAAACCTGAATCATAGATCTTGCAGCCAGTGATTTTATTTCTGTTTTTTTAAGTATTCTCATCACTTCTACTTACCTGCCCTTAAAAACAGTCCATTGGCCAATTTTTTGGGGCGCACCAAACGCTGATAGAAAATAGAGTGTCAAAATAATGATGGATGATAATATCCATCCAAACAGGACACCCTTAATGCCAAACTGCCAACCCAGCAGTAGCGATAAAACGACATTGCTTAAAATTCCAAAAAGTACAATTTTGTACTGCGATTGATATTTTCTCCTGACAATACCGTAATAAGACAGTGTCGCAACAGGGACCGCTATCAGGTAGTTAATAGACACAAGATTCAATATACCGCCATACGAAGAAAAGTTTTCACCAAACACCAGCACAATCAACCATTCGCCAAAAAAGTAATAGCTAACCGCCATTATTGCGGTGATTAAAAATGATACCGTCAACAGTTTTAATACAAGCCCTTTGACTGCCTTATCCTCGCCTCCAGCGTGCAGCACCGACAACCTCGAACTGACAGCCTGGATCATTGAGCTAACAAACAAAACGCTGGGACGATACAAGTAAAGCAATGCTGAAAAAATCCCAACAATAATTTCCCCAAAAAGAAACATTAAAATATATTTGGGGGAATTAACTTGGAGCGAAAACGCCAATTCAAGATTCCCCAAAGAAGCCGTTTCGCGGATAATTTTTAGCCCATTCCAGCTGGAAAACAAATTTGATGAGTGCCTGCCTTTTTCAACACTCCAGACAGTTTTTAACTCGAAAAACAGAATGACGGCACTGGCTGAAATCACTACCAATAAAGAATATTGCAACGAGCCGGTGAGTAAATAGCAGGTGAAGAAAAAAATCATCACCACAACGCTGCGAACAATTTTATACATGGAAATGTCTCTGACCTTCTCGCGCCGCAAAAATACGCCATACGACAAATCAGAAAACGACTCAATAAACTTAACCAGGCTTAGCGCGATAAAAACACCATAAAACTCTGGAGGACTAAGCCAACTCCCTAGTAGTAACGATACCAGCAAAGCAATAGATGCCATCAGGATTCTGGCATCGAAATAGCTGGATGTCGCATAGCTGTTTTCGCTGTCACTGACTAGATAATGGCGTTGCTGCATCCACAAAAACATGTAGATTGGCGTGATGATCGAAATGAATAAAGTGAAAATCCCCAGTTCCTGCGGCGTACCCAATCGCGCTATGACAACAATCATCACAAACAGCGACAGCGCATGGGCAAGTTCGCCGGTGTAGAGCAGTATCGTGGACAGGGTAGTGTTTTTCATACCTGAGGAAATCAGCTGATTTTCACAACGGCAACCAGTAAACTGCCACGCTTCAACACATCGGACGCTCTCATTAAAACAGTGTGCGCCACACGGGTCTTAGTAAGTAGCTGCCCCATCACCGGGTGATCGTTGGCATAGGCATCTATTTCTAGCATTTCAAAACCGGCCTTTAACAATAAACCTTGCAGAGCGGCTTTATTATAAGCGACGAGGTGATGATAAGGCTGTAGAAAACCATAATCTCTGGAAAACGGATTGTATTTTCTAATAACCGAAATCAGTGCGTCATGATTGGGGACATCCAGATGCAGAATACTATGCGCTGACATTGAACTTTTAATCCTTTGAAGAAAACTGACCGGATCAATAACATGCTCTAATACCTGTGAGAGAAAAACAATATCGTAATGACCTTCAATCGATTCCTCCATAATATTGATTGCCTCGACAGGCACGTCATGACGGTTTGCAAACTCCACCATCTCGGGATTGACCTCAAGCCCTCGCCAAGACACGCCCAACGACTCAAAGGCTGAACAATACGCCCCGGTACCACAGCCTATTTCCAGAATAGAAGATATCTCACGAGCTGGATTAATGGCGCGGTAGTACGTCAGCATTTTTTCCGCTTTTACAGCTGCGAGCTTACTTTGCGCCTCGAATTCCTGCTTGATATTCGTATAGTATTCACTGCTGGTGATTGTCGATTTAGCATGACTAACCGCTTGCTCGCCCTCCACCAGTGGGGTTGCGTATCCCAGCCCACATTCGCTGCAATCACCCAGCTCAAGCTCCTTAAATTTCTTTCTCTTAATAAAACGCGTGCTTTCACAAACAGGACATTGATTCATTTGCTCATCCATTGATTCCATTTCCGACCCATACCTGTTTGTTTGCCAAATTCATAATAGCAACATCGGAAACTTCATCGGCATAGGAAATTATATGGTAATTCGATATATCTATTTGTGCTTGCAAACGCTCGGCCTTGTTCTTCCCTCTGCAAACGGCACCCTCTAATGCGCCTGTATAAACACCTGCATGCACATGAAGTTTTGTCGCTGCCACTGCGTCGATATCCGCATTGACTGACTTTAACCAGCTTTCCACTACCACGTCAAAATTGGCAGAAACTATGATTGTTTTATCACCTTTATTTAAATGCTCTTTGAAAGCATTGTAAACTTCCTCGCGAAGGCTGAGCTGTTTATTCACAAAAACAAGCAGCAGATCTTGTATTTCTTCAATCCCCTTACCTTTGAAAAAACACGCTGCAAACCGTATTTTTAAAGACTCATTACTAATCAAACCGAATTTAAACAAGCCGTAGTAGAAACAATATTTCAGAAAAGAAATTACGTGGCGATTTCTAGCAAAAAATAGCGCCATAGGAAAAAGCGTATCGCGCTTTGTCAGTGTTCCGTCGAAATCGAATACTGCCGCTGTTTCTGTTTTCATACGGTATCAATATCCAACAGTGCATCCTGAGTTGGATTGACACTCATCGTTGTGAGGAATTTTTTTAGATAGTAAGCCGATTGAAAAATAAATGGCAACGGGTCGTCATAATATAAATCATCAAAGCCATCCGAGTTGCTTGAAACATACGATCTTAATGGTGCAATAAATTTACCCGTATGTTTTATCTCACTGAACAGCGTCAGCACATCACCCAGCAACCATTTGACCTTAACACCTTCTTTGTAGCTCACCACAGCGGGGACATCCCCATCCACCGCCATTTTGTAAAGCAAATACGGAAAGTCTACACCGGACTGAATTGCCAGTGACAGTGACCCCCAGAAACGGGGATTAACATCAATAATGTACGCCTGTCCGGTTTTCTCATTGTATTTAAATTCCACCATCGCAACACCGTGATAATTTAACCCTGACAAAAGCTCAATGGCATACTCTTCCAGCAAAGGGACTTTTGTGCTTACCCTTAACGTGCTGGTGCCACCAGTATGGGTTTTTTCCCTCAGCCGCTTGTGCGTAAACACTGCGCGCGGCTCGCCGTGATTCATCAATAGTGAAACACCATAACCCTCCCCTTCTACATACTGCTGTAAAAATGGTGAGAATTTAGATGCATTATAAATTTCTGTGAGTTCCTGGAATGCATTTTTTTCACTTTGAATATAGTGCACACCTTTGGCGCTGTTGGTCTGTGAATCCTTAACCACCAGAGGGTAATCCATATCAGCCAGCAGACTCTTAATGTTATTCAAGGATTCGATTTTTACAATTGCGGGGGTGGGCAACCCCAGGTTTTGACAGGTATCGTGCAGACGGTCTTTTTTATGCAGTTTTTTGAGTATTTCAATACTAGAGACTGGCACCGTGATACCACTTTTCTCCAGCATTGATCGATACCGTGAGGCAATGAAAGTCTCTTCGTGAACAGGTAAATAGACAGACTTTCTATGCTTGTCTTGCTGCTTGATCAGCGATTCAATAAAGCCGGCTGGATCTTGATAAAACGATGGATACTTAAAGCTGCTTTCCGAATAGCGGGAAAACCTGGACATCGCCAGCTTGCTGACGTCACCAACGGCGACCTTCACATTATTTTTTGCCAGAGATCTGACAACATTATACGCAACCCGATTCCATCCATAGGTCACCAGTGCGCCCGTTTGTTTTGTCATGATGGTTGTCTGATCCTGAAATTACGTCGCAAAAAAATAGGGGGATTTTGTGCGCGTAACATAGCATGCCATGACAGTTGACCCTAGGGTTCAGACCGACAACAGCTAATCTGACAGCTATGGATGTGACTTGATTCTCAAAAGAAGTTTTCTATATCAGCATTCAAAAGGCTAAACGTTATGAACGCCCAATTTCAGCCAAATAACCCACTCATGTCAAAATGCGCTTCTTTAATTCTTGATGCCCGATTAGGGAATACTGCATCACCCGCGCCAGCAGAAATCGCATCACAAAGTGGTGCTAGAACGTGGTCAATTTCTGTTTGGCCGATGATGTCCGGTGACGACTGATTCAGTCGATCCATTTCTGCCAGTGGGAACATGTCTCCGTGTACGGAGCTGGTTTTATCGGCCTGGGTGCCGTTGACCTGATTACCAATGATTAACAGGGAATTTCCTCTACCATGGTCGGTTCCTCCTGCTCCATTGGCTTTGAGTTGCCGGCCAAATTCTCCCGCAACGACAAAAACCAGCTGGTCGGAAATATTGTTAGGTAGCTCCTGATACAGCGTATCCAGCGCTTTACCCGTACCAAATAGATCATTCAGTTTTGGCTCTATCGCGTCCTTTTGGGTCTTGTGCGTATCCCAGCCTGGGTACTCCATACTGGCGACGTTAAAATTCAGTATGTTGGTTAATACCAAGCTGTCTCGCAAGTTTCTGATTTGTCTCCCAAAATAAGTCCGGTGCAGGGCATCGCCTCCTGAGTACAAGGCTTCGATGGCAGCGGGAATGGGTTCACTCTCAAGCCCAGCTGTAATCTGGTTACCGAAACTTCTGGCTTTGTCTTCATGGTCTATAAAGCGTTGATAAACGGAACCGGAACTGGCTTCATGACGCAGGGACGCATAGTAGGATTTTAAACTGCGAGCGATTTCCCCACGTGATGTGCGTTCTTCACCACTTTGGGGATGAAACAGAGCAATGCTACGCGAATCGGGCATGGAGATTAACGGTGCATCGGTCCTGCCCTCAGGGTTATCAGGAACACCGCCAAAACAGAAATTCCTCGGCGTGCTGGTGAGCGAAACGACATTGCGGTTACTATGTTGTGCGAGCCTGCCTCCCCAGCCAGGGCGCTCAATATCTGCGGCGGTGGAATCAACGTTACCCTGATCAAGAATGAGTTGGCAGTGGGCATGATTTCGACTGGTATTATTGAGGACATTGTTCACCACGCTGACATTGCCTGCATTCCACATGGACTGTAACCAGCCAGCCTGATTGAGGATGCCAAACTCTGTAGTGCCACTGGTAAATGGGCTGTAGTCATTTTCCCAGCGTTG
>CAZUAW010000041.1:0-12602 GCA_964618535.1 uncultured Thiotrichales bacterium | reverse complement strand
TGGAATCAATAGATAAGTGAGAACTCATGTAATTCATGCAATATTCGGGCTAGGTAACGGTATGCGTTCTGTTTAGTCATGTACTGGCTAAATACTGGATATTTATGCATCACCGCTATTCATCCGTATAATCATCTCCATTCCACTTTTCCTTATATGTTGGTTCTATGATTTTAAAAGCAGTGCGTAATGGTCTTGGTCGCCTAATTGTTTTTGGTGATTTTGTTACTCGCCCCAAGCCGATGACTCGGTCAGTTGATGAACAGCGGGCGGTAGATGAGGCTGCAAAATCTCTCTCCCTTTACCAATTTTATGCTTGCCCGTTTTGTGTTAAAACGCGACGAGCAATGCATCGTTTGAATATTCCTGTCGAGCTGCGCGATGTACAGAAAAACCCTCATCGCGAGGCGTTGTTCACTGAGGGTGGCGAAATCAAGGTGCCTTGTTTGCGGATTGATGAAGGCGGTGAGACACAATGGATGTACGAGTCTTCAGATATTATCGCGTATCTAGAAAATCGTTTCAGTTCTACACCAGTTCAAGCATAGATCTTTAGCAGCGACATCGACCAAAGGTTTTTCCATGTCCGGCAGTGATTCCCCTCCTATTATTCTGGTAGACGGCTCGTCTTACCTGTACCGCGCGTTTCACGCGCTCCCTGATCTTGCCACGTCAGATGGCCGGCCTACAGGCGCAATTCGTGGCGTTATAGCAATGCTAAAAAAGATGCTTAACGATTATCAGCCAACCCACATGGTGGTGATATTTGATGCCAAGGGCAAAACCTTTCGTGATGATCTATATCCTGAATACAAAGGCACACGGCCTCCAATGCCTGATGATTTGCGCGATCAAATTAAGCCGTTGCATCAGCTGGTCGAAGCGCTTGGTTTGCCGATGATTGTTGAGCCGGGCGTCGAGGCGGATGACGTTATCGGCACACTCGCGGATGCAGCGACTCAACAACAGCGCGATGTGTTGATTTCCACCGGCGATAAAGATATGGCGCAATTGGTTAATCCGCATGTCACGCTGATCAACACTATGACCAATGTGGTGATGGGGCGCGATGGCGTGATCGAAAAATTTGCGGTCAAGCCGGAACAGATTGTGGATTACCTGACGCTCATTGGAGATAAAGTCGATAACGTGCCTGGCGTGGATAAAGTGGGTCCCAAGACCGCCGCCAAGTGGCTGGAAACACACGGTAATCTCGATGTAATTATGGAAAAATCGGGAGAGATTAAGGGTAAGGTTGGCGAATATCTTCGCGAAGCATTGGATCGACTCCCTTTGTCGCGGGAGCTGGTAACCATTAAGCTCGATGTGCCGCTTAAAGAATCACTTGATGATCTGGCGCTTAAACCGCCCCGAAAAGATGAGCTAACCAAGCTGTATGGCGATCTGGAATTCAAATCCTGGCTGGAAGAGTTAGGTGAGGATGGGGACGCTAGTGGTGACGCGGTTGAACATGAAAGTATTGAAACCCATTACGTGGCGATTACGACTCAAGAAGATCTCGATGAGTGGATCAAAAAATTAGAGACAGCCGAGGTCTTTGCGTTCGATACCGAAACCACCAGTCTGCACTATATGGAAGCTGATCTGGTGGGGATGTCATTTTCTGTTACGCCCAGTGAAGCCGCCTATTTACCGTTGGCGCACGATTATATGGACGCGCCAGAGCAACTCGACATGACCACGGTGCTGAAGCAGCTCAAACCGATTTTGGAAAACCCCGATATCGCCAAGCTGGGGCACAACCTCAAATACGATCGCAGTGTGTTAATCCGGCAAGGTATTCATTTACAGGGTATTCGTCACGACACCATGCTGGAATCTTATGTGCTTGATTCCGTCTCTTCGCGGCATAATCTCGATGCCTTGTGCGAAAAATTTCTCAGCCATACCAATATTCATTTTGAAGAGGTAGCAGGCAAAGGCAAAAATCAAATCACTTTTAATCAAGTGTCGCTGGAACAGGCAACGCCGTATGCCGCAGAAGATGCCGACATGGCGTTGCGGCTACATCAAAAATTCTGGCCACAGTTAAAGCAGCTCGATCGACAGCGAAAGCTTTATGAAGAGATTGAGCTGCCGCTGATCGCTGTGCTATCCCGAATTGAGCGCAATGGTGTCTATGTAGATGCGCCTGAATTGTCTCGCCAAGGTCAGGAAGTCGCCGCGCGGTTGGTGGAGATTCAGCAGCAAGCTTTTGATCTTGCAGACACTGAATTCAATCTGGGTTCTCCCAAGCAGTTGCAGGAAATCCTCTTCGATCAGCTCAACCTGCCAGTGATTCGTAAAACCCCAAAAGGTCAGCCCTCGACCGCGGAAGACGTGTTGCAGGAATTGGCGAACGAATACGAGCTACCCAAAGTGATTTTGGAGCATCGCAGCCTGAGTAAGCTGAAATCGACCTACCTCGATAAATTGCCTAAGCAAATTGACGCTGTTTCCGGGCGAGTACATACCTCTTATCATCAGGCAGTCGCTTCAACCGGCAGGCTGTCTTCGAGCAATCCAAATCTGCAAAATATCCCCATTCGCACTGCGATTGGTCGACGTATTCGGCAAGCGTTCAGCGCACCTCAGGGGCGCAAAATCGTCGCCATCGACTATTCACAAATCGAGTTACGCATCATGGCGCATCTCTCTGGCGATGAGACTTTGTTGAAAGCGTTTGCAGAAGGTGTTGATATTCATAGCTCTACCGCTGCCGAAGTTTTCGGTGGTACACCAGATTCCGTTTCAGATGATGATCGTCGTGCTGCCAAAGCCATTAACTTTGGCCTAATTTATGGCATGTCTGCGTTTGGTTTGGCAAAGCAACTCAAAATCAGCAATCAGGAAGCTCAGGCATACGTTGAGCTGTACTTCGCACGTTACCCAGGTGTAAAACGTTACATGGATGACACTCGCGAACTGGCAAAAGAGCAGGGATACGTCGAAACTGTGTATGGACGAAGACTGTATTTACCAGAAATCAAAGCCCGCAATGCCCAGCGACGGAAATATGCCGAACGCACCGCCATTAACGCGCCAATGCAGGGAACTGCCGCTGATATTATCAAGCTGGCGATGCTAGATGTGCATGACTGGCTGGAGGCAGGGAGTCCGTCTGCCCTGATGATTATGCAAGTCCACGATGAATTGGTGTTTGAAGTGGATGAATCCGCTGCCGATCAATTAGCCAGAGATGTCTCCCAGCGAATGGCGAAAGTTGCCGAGCTGGATGTGCCGCTGGTTGCTGAATCTGGCGTAGGTAACAACTGGGATGAAGCGCATTGATGGATACTCCCTATCATTTTCTCACGGTCATAGGTCATACCGGCGCAGGCGGGTATCTCATCGACTCTAATGGGGAGTAAATTAAGCCAAAATCCATCAGAAGTTATTGCGGGATTGATCCGAGCATCATAAAATCCCTCTCGTTTGTGCGCATTAATCGGCACCTCGATCAAATTATTTAATCAACGGAGTAATTCATGCCTTGGAATCAACCAGGTGGTGACAACAATAAAGACCCTTGGGGCGGTGGTAATAAAAACCGCCAGGGTCCCCCCGATATCGATGAAATTCTGAAAAAGATTACCGGAAAGCTCAGTGGTATCGGCGGTGGCGGTGGTGCTGGTAAGGCTGGATCAGCGGGCCTGCTTGGATTGCTGGTGTTGGGTCTAATTATCTGGGTTGCTTCAGGCTTCTATATCGTTAACGAGGGTGAGCGTGCGCTGGTACTGCGTTTTGGTGAGTTTAACTCTGTCACCGAGCCTGGCCCGAATTGGCATCTGCCAACACCGATTGAAAAAGTTGAGCTGGTAGACGTTGATCAGGTACAGAGTTTTCAGATGCGTTCAACCATGTTGACTCAGGATGAAAATATCGTTGATATTGAGCTTGCAGCGCAATACCGGATTAAAAATGCCGAAGATTATATTTTTCAGGTGCGTTCTCCTGTAGAGACGCTGCATCGGGCGGTGCAAAGTGCATTGCGCGAAGCTGTCGGTAAACAAAAAATGGATTTCGTTCTTAACGAAGGGCGTCCACAAATTGCTTCCGTTACCAAAGAACTCACTCAAAACATGCTCGATACTTATCGCTCTGGAATGTTAATTACTACGGTTAACTTGCAGCAATCGCAACCACCAGAGCAGGTACAAGATGCATTTAACGACGCCATCAAGGCACGAGAGGATAATGTTCGTTTTGTCAACGAAGCAGAAACCTACTCCAATGGCATCATCCCGCAGGCGCGAGGCGAAGCGGCACGAGTAACCGAGCAGGCAGCAGCGTATCAAGAGCAAGTCGTTGCGGAGTCACAAGGTGATGCTTCCCGATTTAGCCAATTACGTAAGGAGTATGAAAAAGCCCCTGAAGTGACTCGCAAGCGGATGTATCTGGAAACAGTAGAAACTGTTTTCTCCAACACCAGCAAGGTTATCGTCGATTCCAAAGGTGGTAACAGCATGATGTATTTACCTTTGGATAAACTGATCTCATCGGGTCAAGCCTCCTCAGCCAATTCTCCAGCGTTCCAGTCTGGTGGGCTTGATGGGGTAAATAGCGGAAATGGGCAGGCGAGAACAAGGTCGTCAGGTCGTCCGGCGCGCAGCGGAAGGGAGAGTAGATAATGAGTAAAGTTCTAATTATTCTTGCAGTTCTGGCCGCATTCATTGTGTCTTCAACGGCTTATACGATTGACGAGCGGGATAAGGCGCTGTTATTTAGCTTGGGTGAGATTAAAAATGATGACCTTCAGCCCGGTCTACATTTTAAATGGCCGTTTGTGAATAACGTGCGTAAATTTGATTCTCGTATTTTAACCATGGATGCTCAGCCGGAACGATTTCTCACGGTTGAGAAGAAAAACGTAACGGTAGATTTCTTCGTTAAATGGCGGATTGATAATGTCGGACAGTACTATCGTTCAACCCGTGGTATCGAGGCGAATGCACAGGCACGTTTGGCGCAGATCATTAAAGATGGTCTGAGAAACGAATTTGCCAAGCGAACCATTCAGCAGACCGTCTCGGGCGAACGTAGTGAGATCATGAGTTCGATCAACGCGATCTCTCAAGAGCTGGCGCGAGATCTAGGTATTGATGTTGTCGATGTCCGAATCAGCCGAATCGACCTGCCGGACGAGGTCAGTGAATCGGTTTACCAGCGGATGCGTGCTGAGCGGGCGCGGATTGCCAAAGAGCTGCGTGCACAGGGTAGGGAAGAGTCTGAACGGATTCGTGCTTCTGCCGATCGTAAACGTACCGTTATCTTGGCGAATGCTTACAAAGAGTCACAGGAAAACCGTGGTGAGGGCGATGCAAAAGCGGCTGAAATTTATGCCAATGCTTTTGGTAAAAACACTAAATTCTACGATTTTTATCGCAGCATGGAGTCCTACCGGAAATCTTTTAACAACAAGCAAGACTTAATGGTGCTCGATCCAAGTTCTGAGTTCTTTAAGTTCTTCGGCGATGCGGATGGCAACTAAGCAACCCGTCTTAGAGAATGGATTGGTCTGACCTTTTAAAGGCGATTGCATTGGTACTGGTCATAGAAGGACTGTTGCCATTTCTCTCGCCGCGAGGTTTCAAACAAAGCATGCGTCAGATCGAAAATATCCCTGAACCTAATTTACGGGTGATGGGATTATTATCGATGATCGCTGGTATTGGACTGATTTTCTGGATTCGCTAACCACCACTTAAATTACCACCATGACTCCAAATGATCGCTGGATACTCCCAGATGGGATTGATGAAGCGTTGCCAGAAAAGGCGCGTTGGCTGGAGAGTGCACGGCGCAAGCTGATTGATCTGTATAGCAGCTGGGGCTATGACTTGGTGATGCCGCCATTGATTGAGTATTTAGACTCGTTGTTGACGGGGACAGGCTCAGATCTAGATCTGCAAACCTTCAAAATTACTGATCAGATTTCTGGTCGCATGATGGGCGTAAGAGCCGATATGACGCCGCAGGTCGCGCGCATTGATGCCAATCGACTGCAAAGCGAAGTGCCTTCACGCCTTTGTTATATCGGTACCGTGCTCAATACTCGACCCAAGGGTTTGAGTGGTAGTCGTAGCCCGATTCAAGTTGGGGCGGAGCTTTACGGTCATGCCGGTTATGCCAGTGACAGAGAAATATTGCTGCTGCTGCTAGAGACACTCAAAACCTGTGGTATTGAAGCTGTGCATTTGGATCTGGGGCACGCAGGGATTTATCGAGATATTTCTGCCAGCGCTGGTCTTTCAGACGAACAGACAGATGTTTTGTTTGAAATGCTACAGCGCAAAGCCGTACCCGAAATTGATACCTGGCTCAATCAGTTGGATCTCGCTGAGGAAGCGAAAACTGGATTGTCAGCGTTGGCGATGCTAAACGGCGATGTCAGTGTGATCAAACGAGCACGAGATGTGCTGAAGTTTGGTGGCGACAATGTTGTTCTGCACCTGGATCAGTTGGAAAAGCTTGGCAAGATGGTCGAGCAGCATTACCCGCAAGCAAAGCTCAATTATGATCTTGCAGAGCTTAGCGGATATCACTATGAAACCGGCGTGGTTTATACCGCTTATGTTTCTGGTGAAGGTCGTGAAGTAGCCAGAGGTGGTCGCTACGATGGTATAGGTAAGTTCTTCGGTAAGTCTCGCCCAGCAGTGGGGTTTAGCGTCGATTTGAAAATTTTACAGCAGCTTTCGCAAGTTGATTTTGCCAGTCATGCTGGCCTCATCTGGGCACCTGCCACTGATGATGCTGATTTGACAACTGAAATTACGAAGCTGCGCGACATGGGTGAGCGAGTCGTTACCGCGCTAGATGGGCAAGCAGGCCCACATGAACTGGGTTGTACTCGCAGACTCGTAAATCAAGGTGGCCAGTGGGCTGTACAGGAGATTGAGTAATGGGTGCATTTGTTGTCATAACAGGTAGCCAGTGGGGCGATGAAGGCAAAGGAAAGATTGTCGATTTGTTGACTGAAAAAGCCGCTGCGGTAACCCGTTTTCAAGGCGGTCACAACGCCGGTCATACGTTGGTTATTGATGGTAAAACAACTGCGTTACATTTAATTCCCTCAGGCATTCTGCGCACCGGTGTGGAGTGTATGATTGGCAATGGTGTGGTGCTGGCACCCGATGCATTGCTAAAGGAAATCGCCATGCTCGAAGAGGCTGGTGTTCCCGTACGTGATCGACTCAAAATCTCAACCGCTTGCCAGCTGATTCTGCCCTACCATGTGGCATTGGATATGGCGCGTGAAGTAGCTCGTGGCAAGAAGGCGATTGGTACAACCGGTCGCGGCATCGGCCCAGCCTATGAAGATAAAATTGCGCGCCGTGGATTACGTTTTGGTGATTTGTTCGATGAAGCCCGTTTTGCGAAAAAGCTAAAAGAAGTGATCGAATATCACAATTTTGCATTGGAGCATTATTTCAAAGCCGAAAAAGTGGATTATCAGGAAGTGCTTGAATTATGCCAGGGCTATGCCGAGGCATTAAAGCCAGTGGCGGCTGATGTCACTGGGAAATTACATAAACTGAAAAAACAAAATGCTGATGTCTTGTTTGAAGGCGCGCAAGGTGCGTTGCTGGATATCGATCATGGCACTTACCCATTTGTAACTTCCTCCAGCCCAACCGGTGGCGGAGCGTGCACTGGAACAGGCGTTGGCCCAAAAGATATCGATTATGTTTTAGGCATCACCAAGGCCTATACCACACGCGTTGGCGCTGGCCCATTCCCCACGGAATTGTTTGATGAAGTGGGCGAGAGAATGGCTAAACGTGGTCATGAATTTGGCACAACCACGGGGCGTGCAAGGCGATGTGGCTGGATCGATGTGGTAGCGCTAAGACGTGCCGCTGCCATCAGCAGCATGACAGGCCTGTGCCTAACCAAGTTGGATGTGCTGGATGGTTTTGAAACACTAAAGATCTGCACGGCTTACAAATTGAATGGTGAGGTGCTGGATGCGCCACCTGTTCGTATCGAAGAATATGACGACCTTGAATGTGTTTATGAGGAAGTGCCAGGCTGGAGTGAATCCACCGTCGGTACAACAGAATATGATGCGTTGCCCGACAATGCCAAATCGTATTTAAAGCGTCTCGAAGAGTTGATTGAAACCCCAATTGATATTATTTCAACTGGCCCGGATAGAGTTGAGACGATTATCCTGCGTGATCCGTTTGACGTTGCTTAAAGTGGTTTAATAAAGCTCATTGATCAAGCGGTGAGGTTAGTGCAGCATCGCCTGATCAGCTCGTAACTTCTTAATGATTACCCTGAGTTTAGTTGCCTCATTGCAATTGGGGCGGTGCCTAATATAGTGTTCAAGATCAGCTAATGCAGAGTTTTGACACTGCAACTCACGTAGCATGAGTCCGCGTTCGCGTCGCTCATCCACTAGTTCCGGATTCATTTCCAGCATTATATTGAGGATGTCTAGCGTCTGCTCGTGGTTCTTTTGACGGAAGTAAACCGTTTTTAGGCTGCGCATCATACGCATCACTGTTTCTTCGATTGAGGCAGACTCTAGATATTTAAGCATCGAGTCCTCAGTGGCTTTTGGATCAGCATGTTTTAGCAATTGCGCTAGTTGATCCTCGCTCAAGCTTGCGCCACGATGGTAAGGGTCCAGCACAAAAACACCTTCTTCCACTGGTGCTTTAACGAGGAAATGACCGGGAAAGGAAATCCCCTGAAGGTTAATACCCACTTTTTGTCCCAGAGTTGTGTACAGTGCCGACATGGTGACTGGGATGCCGGTGCGTCGCTCAATCACCAGATGCATCATGCTGTTAGCAGGGTTGTAAAAGTCATCGTGATCGACGTGAAAGCCTTTTTCTTTAAATAAAAATTGATTCAGCTTGGCTATTTTGCTTTGGACTTCATCCTTGCAAGAGATCGTGTTTCCTAGCTCAACCGACCAGGCATGGAGTAAATGCAGGTATCGATCCATATCAAGACTGGGATCAGAATAGCGCGCTAACATGAGCGATGCTTCAAAAGTATTGGCATCTGGGCGATATAAATATTCTCTTAATTGTTGGGTTATTGTTACCACGATATTATTTTTCTGTTGTTGGATAGGTTGTTTTTGTGACCGTTCAATTGTGTTTCAGTTCTGAGAAATTGGAGCTTGCGGGAAAATAGTGGCTTGGGTCGCAATCATTTGGTTGATTGATTACACTCGATGGCAATCAGGCGCTAATAGCGCTTACTCCAAACAAAAAAGGTACGACATGAATGATGAAAACCCCTATAAACCCCCCGAATCTGAAATTGCAGATGTGTATGCCTCATCTGATGCAGGCGGTACGCTGGAGAAGGGCGTTTCAGGCGAATACGATTTTGAAATTATGGATGTCATTAAGGAATCTTGGGAACGCACTAACGGGATTAAATCTGCCTATTGGGTAGGATTGCTCATTTTTATGCTCATCGTTTTTGGTGTGGCATTGTTAATGGGAGGCTTTGGTCTCTTTGGGGCGCAAGCTGGGATCTTGGGCCAGATGTTGCCCAACCTTCTGTTTACGGCGATCACCTATCCATTCCTCGCGGGAATTATCATGATGGGTGTTCACCGGGCTGTAGACTTACCTGTGTTTGCGGGGCAGGTGTTTAATTCTTTGGGTTTTGTTTTGCCAGTGATCATTGCTTCGATGTTGGTGAGTGTTTTTACGACGATTGGTTTTATGCTTTTGGTGCTGCCTGGTATTTACTTGAGCGTGGCCTATTTTTTAGTCATGCCATTAATCGTGGAGAAGCAGCTTGGTGCTTGGGATGCGATGGAAACATCAAGAAAGGCCATCACCAAAAGATGGTTTAAGGTGTTTGGCTTGTTTATTGTCATGGGAGCGATTGTTGTGGTCTCAATGTTTTCCATCATTGGCCTTTTCTGGACGTTACCAATGTCTACAGTCATGCTCGGAGTGCTTTACCGAATAATTTTTGGTGTGGAAGCAGCACGTGGAAAAGAGGTAAGTGGCACGATCGCTGCCTAGTTTGGTAATTACACAAAACTAGCTAGAATTTTTACTATATAGATCAGTTCCGTCTGGTTGGGTCTTGAATCGTTTGTATGCCCAGTTGTATTGGCTCGGGCAACGTCTAATGATTGATTCGATTTGTTGGTTCATAGTGGTGCAGGCGACTTCGACAGATGGATTGTAGATCTCTTCTCGTTGCCATTCGGTGTGTAGTTTGTATCTTCCATTTTTAGTGCGCTCGGCAAAAATAAACACAACGGGGATCTTTCGTTTTCTGACCAGTCTTGTGAGTAAATGCATGGTGTAGGCGGGCTGACCAAAAAATGGGATGAATGAGCCGCCACCCGCTTCCGGCTCCTGATCTGGAAGGATGCCACTACAATTTCCCTGTGCGAGTGCCTTAGAGAGCTTTTTCACGCCTGATGCAGTGGTGGGGGCGAGTTCTGCACCGGCATTTTGACGCGCACGCTTTATCCACGTTGAAAGCTTTTCGCTTTCAGCGGGTCGATACAGTGTCGTCATTGCGGTACGCGGACCGAATATTTGCCCAATAATCTCCCAGTTTCCAAGATGCGGTGCAGCCAGCATTAGCCCCTTGCCTTTTTTATAGACGTCCAAAATTTCTTCAACCACCTCTGGATTAGCGATAATCTTGGAGACTTGTTGTAAGTTTGATCGCCAAATTCTAGGTGACTCAAGCAGCGTTGAGGTCATTTGTACAAACGCTTCATAAGCAGTTTTTTGCTGCCACTCTGGTGACTTTTCGGGAAAGCAAAGCTTGATATTGGTTAGGCTATTTTGTTTCTCTCGAGGATTAAATCGCCAGATAAATTTACCCAACAGCAAACCGAGCTGCTGATTAAAGCGCAATGGCGTCCGCCCAAGCAGGCGTAACAGCAAAAGAATCAGGTTATCGCGCATTTATTGTTCTTTTTAGTAGCAGGCATGCCGTCACGCATGAGCGGTAGCAAGGTGGTTTTCAGGCTTTTAAAAAGTTGAGGGTTGGAGGCTTCCTCTGCAGCGAGTAGCTGTTTCATGTGTTCACGCTGGGTCGGCTTTTCAAAACAGGCGGGGCAGTTTTCAACAATCACAGGCAATTTCGCTGCTTCAGCAAAATCTTTTAGCTGGCGTTCACGCGCGTAAACCAGCGGACGAATCACGCGTAAATCCCCTTGATCAATCTGATAATGGGCTTTCATAGTTTGTAGTTTGCCACCAAAAAAAGCTGACATTAAGAAGCTCTCGGCAAGATCATCCAAGTGTTGCCCAAGCGCCAGCACGTTATACCGCGCATCGCGGCAGGTCTTGTACATCAGACCGCGCTTCATTCTGGCGCAAAAGGAGCAATAAGAATTGTTGTCCATGTGAGATTCTGCCAATTCCACAATGGGTTCTTTGATGTAGTGGTAATCAACCCCAAGGCTGGCTAAATAGGGCTTGAGTGCGATAGGTGAAAACGTCTCTGACTGTGGATCTATCGTGATCGCGCCAACCTTGAATGAAACAGGGGCATGGCGTTGAAAATGCAGCAGTATCTGCAATAGGGAAAGTGAGTCTTTACCACCAGAGAGTCCTAGCAATACTCGATCCCCGTCGCGGATCATGTCGAAATCAGCAATCGCCCGGCCGCAGGTGCGGAGTAACGATTTGGGAGGAGTCAGAGGTTTGTTCAATGGGTCATGTGTTTTTGCGTATCCCGTCAGTATATCAGCCAGGTTTTTAGGATTAAACCGCTCACAGAAATCATAAATTACGGATAAATTAATTGACTTGACCGGTCGGTCAGGTATCCTGTGCATATGTTAGCCGAATCTAATACACGAGATCGAATTTTAGGCACCGCACGCGAATTATTCCATGCGCGCAGCTATACCGATGTGGGTGTGAAAGAAATCTGTGAGATTGCGGCGGTGCAAAAAGGCAGCTTTTACCACTTTTTTCCATCCAAGCGAGATCTTGCGCTGGCAGTGATTGAAGACATGGCGAATGAATGGTCAGACGGCTTTGTTGCTGAGGCTTTTGATCCCAACTTGCCGCCTATGGAGAGGCTCGATTTTATTATCGATGCAGCTTATTACTGGCAAAAAGCCGCGAAGGATATAGAAGGCAGAGTCAAAGGCTGTTTATTTGGCAATTTGGCTTTAGAGCTGAGTACTCGCGATGAAATTTTGCGCGCCAAGCTGATCGCAGTGTTTAATCGCACCAAAGATCAGTTTCGAGTGGCGTTAGAACAAGCTGTTGAAACAGGAGCAATCGCGGCTTTGGATACAGAGGCGACAGCCTCGGCAATGCTGGCGTATTTTGAAGGCATTATTTTACTGGCGAAAACCAGGAATGATCCCGATGTGATTCAGCGACTGGGTCCTGCAATTAAGACATTGCGAATTGAAATGATGAATTAAAAGGCGAGTGGTCAGATGGGGTATTATTTAACTTTGCTCTTGACTGACCGGTCATTTAAATGAGTTTTTACATGAGAAAGAAAGAGGAAAATATATGAGTGAAGTAACCCAAACCCTGGACACTAGAGGACTAAATTGTCCTTTGCCCATTCTTCGTACTAACCCGGATATTGCATGAATTACACGAGTTCTCGCTTGTCTATTGATTCCA